>NZ_PJJK01000078.1:0-30054 GCF_002929785.1 Cryobacterium sp. Y62
GCGCGAGGAACTCCACATCACCCTCCGCGAGGCAGCAGACCACGTCAACACCTGGCCCGGCACCCTCTCCCGAATCGAACGAGGACTCAGCCGAGACGACAACCTCGCTAACCAATTTCGGGACTGGCTCCACGAGCAAGAAGAAGCCCAAAATATCAATTGACAACTTGTGAGTCTTGGGGTGGCTGGTCCGGGACTGGCTGGCAGAGTTGGTATTGGTCGCTCCGCCGTGGTCGTGACTGATGACAAAACTGGCCCTCGCGGGTGCCTTGCCTCCGAACTGTCCGGCCGTGGTGGGTGACCGACGCCGGCCCGGCCCACCTCAGTGGCTTAAGAAGAAGCATGCCCGATCCGTGCGGATCGTGGCTCATTACAGGTATGCCCCGAAGTGATTCCTCTCCGGATCGGCGCCGGTCGTCAGCGACTGGATCATCGCCCATCTCAAAGACAGGAACCCGGACACTATGGACACCATAGTTGCGCACACTCATCCGTTCGTTATCGGCGTGGACACGCACGCCAGAACCCACACCTACGCTGTCCTCACGGCGGCAGGTCAGCACCTCGGAACCGAAACGTTCCCCAATACCGCCGCTGGTCGATCCCGCGCAATCAACTGGGCCGGGCGTCGCTCTGGCGGCGTCACCGATGCGCTCTGGGTGATCGAGGGAGCCGGGAGCTACGGCGCCCAGCTGGCCCGCAACGTAGCGGACACCGGCTACCGTGTTGTTGAGGCCGCACGCATGGGCCGGACGGGCCGGCGCGGCCTTGGGAAGTCCGACCCCTCGACGCACGTCGGATCGCCGCCGCTGTGCTGTCCTTACCGGTCAATCAACTCCGCACCCCGCGGCAGGATGAGGGCGTGCGGGCAGCAGCGCAAATCCTCCTAACTGCCCGCGATGGACTCGCCGCTGAGCGCACCCGCGCGGTGAACGCACACGAGAAGAAGCCCTCGCCGCGACCACCGCGCGCACAGAAGCAATACGTCTAGCCAAACGCATCCTCGAGTTAGACACCGAGCTCGGCCAAAACATGACGCGTAGTAGTGACCGCGTCGCAGCGATCCCTGCAGCCGAACTGCTGGAAAAAACCGGTATCGGTCCCGTCACCGCAGCCAGAACACTCGTCGCGTGGTCCCACCCGGGCCGGATCAAGAGCGAAGCCGCTTTCGCCGCGATCGCCGGCGTGAATCCAATTCCCGCATCATCAGGCAACACCACACGGCATCGACTAAACCGTGGCGGAGACCGCCAACTCAACCGTGCCTTGAACATCATCGCAATGGTCCGAATGGTCCACGACCCGGGAACACACGACTACGTCGAACGCCGACGCGCTGAGGGAAAGACCGACCGAGAGATCCGCCGCATCCACAAACGCTACCTGGCCAGAAGCATCTACCGGCACCTCAACACCGCGTCAGCCACAAAATTGGGGGTTGACGAGATATAGAAGCTTCACAGGAGCATCACGTGGGGCAGCGCTAGTCCAGACAACTGGTGGCGCAGTTCGGACGAGGTAGCGGCTAACCTTACCCGTCAGTCCGACCATTGTCATGTCTGGAGACATCGTTCACAGATGTTGCGGGGCATGGCGCACATTTCCTCCGAAATAACGCCTATAGGCTTCACCACGGCCAGGTCGGGGCTGATGCTCGCTTCCGCGGAGTTTCACACGTGTGCTCTTTCCAGCCAGATCAGCTGAAGAGCACCGTAACCTTGGTGAGGGTTTGGTAGATGCCAAAGATCAATGGGACCCCGACGATTATCCAGCCGAGTGCGAGTTGTGCCCTCTTCATGTCATGCCTCTCGGATGATTTCTCGAGCCGCTGAGCGAGGCGGATCGGGTTCGTGGAATGTGGGACCGACGGGCCGCACGAGCAGGTTGGCGATGAAGCCGACCACTAACAGCCCGACCATGGTCAATAGTGCTGGCTGATACGCCTGGGCCGTGAGCTCGCCCGGGGTGCCCTGGGCGTCCAGGAAGGCATTGACGATCAGCGGGCCGGCAATACCGGCGGCGGACCAGGCCGTCAGTAGACGGCCATGGATGGCGCCGACTTGGAAAGTGCCGAAGAGGTCCCGCAGATATGCCGGTGCCGCCGAGAATCCACCGCCGTAGAAAGAAATGATGATGAACGCCAGAATCACGTACAGGGCCGTCGTACTGGATCCGATAAGCGCAAGTAGTACGTACAAAACGGTACCGACGCCCAGATAGACCATGTAGATGTTCTTGCGTCCAGTGATATCTGACGTCGCAGACCAGACGAATCGGCCGCCCATGTTGGCAATGGACAATAGGCCGACGAAACCGCTGGCGACGATGGCCGTCACGAGGGACGTTCCATCGCTATGGCGGAAGAAGTCCTGGATCATGGGTGCGGCTTGTTCGAGGATCCCGATGCCCGCTGTCACGTTGCAGAAGAGCGCAATCCAGACGAGCCAAAACTGCTTGGTCTTGATTGCGTTTGATGCCGACACATGATTATTGGTCACCAGCGTTTTGGCCTTGGCCTTGGCCGGGTCGTAGCCGGAGGGCTTCCAACCCGCGGCGGGCACCTTGATCGTGAACGCGCCGAACATCATGTAGGCCAGGTAAATGACGGCGAGAGTGAGGAACAGTTTCCCGACTGCGTCGCCACTGGCTACCCAGCCGGCCGCAGCCGAATTGGGGTCATACCGGGCGAGTAAGACCGTGGAGATCGGGCTGGCAATCAGGGCGCCACCGCCGAAGCCCATGATGGCCATACCGGTGGCGAGGCCCGGCCGGTCCGGGAACCACTTGATCAGCGTTGACACCGGCGAAATATAACCGACACCCAGGCCAATCCCACCGATGAAACCGTACCCGAGATAAACGAGCCACAGTTGGTGGGAGAAAATACCGAGGGATCCGATCAGGAACCCACCAGACCAGAACAGTGCCGCGACGAACATGGCCTTGCGCGGGCCGTTCGTGTCTACCCAAGTTCCCATGGTCGCGGCCGAGAGCCCGAGCATAACGATGGCGATAGAGAAGATCACGCCGATTTGGGTCAGGCTGGCGTCAAAATACTCCACCAGAGCGGTCTTGTAGACGCTGGATGCGTACACTTGGCCGATGCACAAGTGCACGGCGAGGGCCGCCGGCGGGATCAGCCAACGGTTGAACCCGGGAGGGGCGATGGTGCGTTCTCGATCGAGCCAACTCATAAGATAACTCCGTTGATATGGTTGTGATGTGCAGAGCAGCCATGGCTGCGTGGTGGGAGCGGAGCAGGCTGCCACCGGCATTACAGTCACGGCAACCTCCTCCATCCAGTACTACTTCAGCTGTCTTAATGGCCGCCACTACCAGGGCTCGATTCACCGTCGGCCGTGTAGGAGGCGGCACCAACGCCAGCGAGTTGCCCACCGTTGACGATGAGATATTCGTCCCGAATAGGTCGATCGGCGAACCAGTCTTCGAGAATCTCCCGGGTGCCCGCGGCGTAACGAGACTGAGCGGAAAGAGTCGACCCTGAAACGTGGGGGGTCATGCCGTTATGCGGCATCGTGCGCCAGGGATGGTCGGCCGCCGGTGGCTGCGGGTACCAGACGTCGCCGGCATATCCGGCGAGTTGCCCTGACTCGAGAGCGCGTACGATCGCGTCACGGTCTGTGATCTCGGCGCGGGCCGTGTTGACGATGTAAGAGCCGCGTTTCATCGATGCGATCAGAGTGTCGTCGAAGAGGTGATAGGTCTCCGGATGCAACGGTGCATGGATCGATACAACGTCGACGGCTTGCACGAGAGAGGCAGCATCCGGGTGGAAAGTCAGGCCGAGTTCACGCTCAATCTCGGGGGACAGCCGGTTCTTGTCGGTGTAGTGTAAGTGGACGTCGAACGGTGCGAGTCGGCGCAAGACGGCACGGCCGATGCGGCCGGCCGCGATGACACCGACGTTCATTCCTTCGAGGTCATACGCGCGCTCGACGCTGTCGGCGATGTTCCAGCCACCATTGACGACCCATTCGTGGGACGGGAGGTAGTTACGAACGAGGGCGAGGATTTGCATGACCGCGTGCTCTGCGACACTGATGCTGTTGCTGTACGTCTCCTCGACCACGGTGATCCCCTGGCTGATTGCTGCGTCGAGGTCGACATGATCTGAACCGATGCCTGCCGTGATCGCAAGCTTCAAGTTCGGTGCCTTCGCGATCCTCTCTTTCGTCAAATAGGCCGGCCAGAACGGTTGGGAAATCACGATGTCTGCAGTCGCAAGTTCCCGCTCGAACACCGAATCCGGACCGTCTTTGTCCGAGGTGACAACTAATTCGTGTCCGGCCGATTCAAGAAATTTGCGCAAGCCAAGTTCGCCGGAGACCGATCCCAGTAGTTCACCCGGGGTAAAGTCAATGGCGGAAGGGCTTGGCAGCGTCTGACCGCCGGGGTAACCGTCGAGCACCGGGAGGGTATCGCGCGCGTATTGCGGTGGGTGCCCGGTAACGGAGTCCGGGTAGAGCACGAGGAGAATCTTGGCCATGTGGCCTCTTCCTGAGACGCCGGTCTGACAGGTGTCGCGCCCGGCTGATGCGCTTCACCCAGTTTCTGCCTCACCTCTCCAGCCTGTCCAAGACCAGAAATCGACCAGCCGATAGCTGTCAGCTATCGAACCGCCTTCACTGTGGATGCAGCAGTACCCGACACACCCATCGAAAGCTCCTGGTCGAACAGTTCATCCAGCGACAGCTTCGCTGCAACCGTCGCGAACGCACGAGCAATGACCGAACCAGGCGAAGGCGCGCTGATCGCCACGACAACGCGTGCGGTTGCGATCGGATCGACCAGCGGTATAACTCGTGTCCGCGGAGATGGGGTGATAGTTTGCACCCACGTATGCGGCACTATGCTCGCCCACCGGCCTGTCTTCATATGGGCGTGGAGGGAGGCAATCGAATCCGTCTCCACCTGAGGTGCCAGCTGCACGTGGTTCCGCGAGAACGCTGCGTCGATCACTTGTCTGCTGCGCATTTCCGGCGTCAGCACGGCAAGTGGTAACCGGGACGCTTGTGCCCAGGTCATCGTGGTGGATATGTCGGGAATGAGCCTCTCGGAGGCAATGAGCACGTAGTGCTCCTCATAGAGAGGCACGACATCGAGTCTTGGGTCTTCGCTAGCATCGAGGTACGTCACACCAGCATCCAGCTCGAAATCATGTAATCGGCGTCCGATTTCGGTCGAAGATAGCGCCGATTTTATCTGCACTTTTGCCAACGGATGAGCAGCACAAAACGCGGCGACCAGCAATGCGACCGTTGTCGATGCGCTCGGCACGACGCCAAGCCGCAACACACCGGTCACGCCGGATTGGAGAGCCTGAACCTCCGCCTTGAACGCGTCACGTTCCGCCACAATTTGTTTTGCCCAAATCACCAACAATTCACCCTCCGCAGTCAGCCCTTCAAAAGCGTGATCACGGTTGATGAGAGAGACATTGAGCTCTTGCTCTAGTTTGCTAATTCCCGCAGACAGGGCGGGCTGGGAAACGTGACACGCGGCAGCCGCGTGCGCGAAATGTCGCTCCCTTGCGACAGCTACAAAATATTCAAGTTGGCGAAAAAGCACACGTTCTCCTTCGATTCGAGAGTGATGATCCTGACCTCCTGCCCCGAATCATATTGGTCCACCACCCTGACACAGAATCGACCCATGCGCAGTTCTTGTCGCCCGCCAGCGTAGTCAGCCTTAAGGCTACTTCGATGGATAGAGCAGGGGCAGTTGTCGCCGTGGACGACCGCTGAAAACTCACCAAATCATTGTCAGCTTGACGCCGCCGACCACCCAAAACCAAATCCGGACGCGCTAAAACCCATCGTCACCGGGCTTGACGCCTACGTCGTCACCCCGGGAGACGTACAACACCACCCCAGATCCACCACTACGCCGACCGATTGAAACCACTCCCCGCCTATCCGCGGGACCCGGAAACTCCGTAAATCAATCGAGCGCCTGCATGAACGTCGGGCACATGCTTCCCGCACCCTACGGACCGCCGTAACCAACCCCACATGAAAAAGCAACTGGTGGGCCGCATACGCGTTGTGGGTGTTCACCTTCTTGGCCACGAAGTTGTTCATCGGCTCGGTGGCGGCTGGGACAACTGCACCACGGGGTCGGGAAATCACAACGGATGCCACGGTCGTCACCCGCGGAGTGCCAGGTGGCTCCGCGGGTGACGCACCCATCCGTGTGTTCAAGGATGATGTGCTCGCCCACTTTGGTAACCCGTTGCTCGACGTGCGGTCCTCGGAGGAGTGCAGCGGTGAGTGCACATCAATGTCGGTTTATCCGTTCACGGCCCGCGACGAGCTCGACGCCATCTATCGGGGCGAGGCCGTTCTCACCGAGGGCGACAATGTCATCGCTGTATCGCTGTATCGCCGGGCGTTCGAGTCACACCTGGTTCGTGCTGACCCCCTTACTCAAGAGCGAGGGGGTCAGCAACTATGACGGTTCTTGGGTTGAGTGGGGTAGCGCCGTTTGGGTCTCGATCGTTGTGGGCACCACGAGACCTGAGGCGGTTCAGACTTAGGCTTGCATCATGAATCTCAATGAGCTTTCTATCCTCAGCTTGTATTCGGCGATGGCCGTGTATGCGCTGGCATTCATCGCCTTCGCGATTGACCTGGCGAAGCGTTCGTCGGCAGTGGGCATGGCGACGGATGCCGTGGCTGCCAACCCCGCGCAGGCCGGTGTGGGGGCATCCGGTGGCGCCACGACCACCCTCACTCGCCTCAGTGCACGCATTGCGAATGACGCGACCACCCCGTATGACCGCTCGGCCAGCATGCGCGTAGGCGTGTCGCTTACCGTGCTCGCCTGGGCTTTGCACCTCATGGCCGATGCGCTGCGCGGTGTTGCCGCCGGTCGTGTTCCGTGGGCGAATATGTACGAGTTCGCGATGACCGGCACGCTTCTCATCGTTACGGTGTTTCTGATCGTGCTGACGAAGGCCGACCTGCGCTTCCTCGGCACGTTCGTCATCGGGCTAATTCTGGTGCTGCTGGGTATCGCGGCCCTCAAGTTCTACGTCGAGGTCGCACCCTTACCGCCGGCACTGCAGTCGGCGTGGCTCGTCATCCATGTTTTCGTGGCGTCACTTGGCACGGGCTTTTTCGCGCTCGGCTTCGCGCTGTCCGTGGTTCAGCTGCTGCAGTTCAGGCGGGAAAGTCTCTTAGCCGACGCCAAAACCGTTAGCCTGCGGTTCCTGGCCACGCTGCCCTCAGCCGCGACCCTCGAAAACCTCGCCTACCGGATCAACATCCTTGGATTTATCCTCTGGACCTTTACGCTTATGGCCGGCTCGATCTGGGCTGAAAAAGCCTGGGGACGTTATTGGGGTTGGGACACGAAGGAAGTCTGGACCTTCATCGTCTGGGTCCTCTACGCTGGTTACATCCACGCACGAGCGACCCGCGGATGGCGTAGTTCACGGTCGGCGTGGCTGGCAATCATCGGGTTCGCCGCCGTCATGTTCAACTTCGGCATCGTGAACGTGTTCTTCAACGGCCTGCACTCGTACTCGGGGCTGTAAACACTTCGCTTCCACTTGGGACCTCTCCCTCTCGAGCCGAAAATAAGCCACGGAAGTGTAAGAAAAGCCTAGAGTATTTCTGAAGCCGTGTGCAGGCGAGACCGCACCAGCGTGAAGCCCAGCGTAGATAGCCCAAAGGAGCACCATGACCGCCACCATCACAGATACCATCGCCCCCAGCACCACATCCCATGGTGTTGGCCTCACTGACGCCGCTGCGCAGAAGATTCGTAGCCTGCTCACTCAGGAGGGCCGCGTCGACCTTCACCTGCGCGTTGCCGTTCAGCCCGGTGGTTGCTCCGGCCTGATCTACCAGCTCTATTTTGACGAGCGGGTGCTCGACGGTGATGCCTTGGTCGACTTTGACGGTGTTGGGGTCGTCTTGGACAAGATGAGTGTGCCGTATCTTGAGGGGGCGTCCATCGACTTCGAGGACACCATTGCGGAGCAGGGCTTCACCATCGACAACCCGAACGCGGGCAGCAGTTGCGCCTGTGGAGATTCCTTCAGCTAGTCGCGATTCACACGGTTTTCGAGGAGATCATCCGCAGGGATGGTCTGCCAATCGCGTTTATTGCTCGCGAAGAAGGTATCTGCCCGTCCGTTTCTGAGCGAAGTTGCTGAACAATTCTCCTGACGAGCACTACAGCCTGGGCCGCGGCGAATGTATCCGTAGGCCTTATGCCGCCACGCGTTACCTTATTAACGAGGTCCCATGCGGCTTTCACGAGCACCCGCAACCCGGCACACCGGTCCCACGGCGTACTACGACAGAAAGTAGTCAAGCCATGCCGCCGCGTCGGCTGCCTTCGGTGCCGTCTTCTTTTTTCGGTATGAGAGCCGAGTCGGCAATAGGCTTCGCCACGTCTATCATCACTTCTCGGCTCCGACGCTGAAGCTAGGCTCAGGCTTGCGACCATTTCTCGGAGCGCAAGCAGCCGTGCTGTACGGAGCAGGATATGAGGTCGCACCCGGAACTGGGGCCGGTATCTGATCATCGCCAGCCCCTGGCCAGCCAAGAATAGCGGCAGTCGGCTCCCCAACCAGCACATCTCGTGGCTGTCGAGGAAACGAAAAGTAGCGGTTGTGATCGGCTACTCACTCTTATGACTGAGTTCACCGCTGCCGTCCATTGAACGACCACGTGGCAGCCTCGTCGTGAACGGTCGTTTGCGTCGACGCCAAGGCGTATTCGAATTCGAAGCAGGTCAAGCGCAGGAATCGCGTCGGCCACGACACGTTGCGAAGTCGGGGCCCGGCCGTAATGGCCCAGGCCCCGCCATTCGTCAGCGAATGTCGAAGCGGTCCAGGTTCATCACCTTGGTCCAGGCCGCGACAAAGTCGTCGACGAACTTCTTCTTGGCGTTGTCACTGCCGTAGACCTCCGCGACGGCCCGCAGCTCGGAGTTCGAGCCGAACACGAGGTCCGCACGCGTACCGACCCACTTGGGCTCGCCGGTTGCCAGATCAGTGCCACTGTACGCGTGCTCTCCCGGGTCGAGCGCACTCCACTTGGTGCCGATGTCGAGCAGGTTCGCGAAGAAGTCGTTCGTGAGAACGCCCGGAGTCATCGTGAACACGCCGTGCGATGAGCTGTCGTAATTGGCGCCGAGCACGCGCAGGCCACCGACCAGCACGGTCATTTCCGGTGCGCTCACGGTGAGCAGGTTCGCCCGATCGATGAGGTGGTACTCGGCCGGGAGCAGGGCGCGGGGACCGCTGTAGTTGCGGAAACCGTCGGCAACCGGTTCCAGGTAAGTGAATGCCTCAGCATCCGTTTGTTCCTCGAGAGCATCGACACGGCCGGGCGTGAACGGGGCCACGACCGGGAAGCCGGCAGCTTGCGCCGCCTGCTCGACTCCGACATTGCCCGCAAGCACGATGAGGTCGGCCAGCGATACCTGCCGGGTGGACGACGCGTTGACATCCTTCCGAATACTTTCCAGGGCGGTCAGTACCTTGGCCAGCTGGGCCGGGTTGTTGACCGGCCAGCTTTTCTGCGGCTCGAAGCGGATGCGCGCACCGTTTGCGCCGCCCCGCTTGTCGCTTCCGCGGAAGGTCGATGCGGACGCCCACGCGGTGGAGACCAGCTGGGAGACGGTGAGCCCCGACGCGAGCAGGCGTTCCGTGAGGGCGGCGATCTCGGTGGCACCGATGGCGTCACCGATCGCGTCGGGCAGCGGGTCCTGCCAGATCAGTTCCTCGGTCGGAACCTCCGGGCCGAGGTAGCGAGCCTTGGGGCCCATGTCGCGGTGAGTGAGCTTGAACCAGGCGCGGGCGAAGGCATCCGCCAGGGCGTCCTGATCCTCGGCGAAGTGACGGCTGATCGCCTCGTAGGCGGGGTCGACCCGCAGCGCGATGTCACTGGTGAGCATGCGCGGCTCACGGTGCTGCGAGGCGTCGTGGGCGAGCGGAACCATATCCGAGCCGGCACCGTTCTTCGGCCGCCACTGCTTGGCACCGGCCGGGGACTCCATGAGCTCCCACTCGTACGCGAAGAGGATGTGGAAGAATTCGTTGTCCCACCGCGCCGGGTGATAGGTCCAGGTGACTTCAAGGCCCGAGGTAATGGTGTCGTCACCCTTGCCGGTGCCGAACGAGTTCTCATAGCCCAGTCCCTGCGCTTCGAGCGGCGAGCTTTCGGGATTGGAGGCGAGGTGGCTGTCGGGAGCGGCACCGTGGGTTTTGCCGAACGTGTGTCCGCCGGCGATCAGCGCCACCGTCTCCTCGTCGTTCATAGCCATGCGCTTGAACGTCTCGCGGATGTCGCGGGCCGAGCCCAGCGGGTCGGGCTCCCCGTTCGGGCCCTCCGGGTTCACGTAAATGAGGCCCATTTGCACGGCGGCCAGCGGCTTGTCCAGGTCACGGTCGCCGGTGTAGCGCTTGTCGTCGAGCCAGGTGGTCTCCGGGCCCCAGTAGACGTCGTCGTCGGGCTCCCATGCGTCGATGCGACCGCCGGCGAAGCCGAATGTCTTGAAACCCATCGATTCGAGGGCAACGTTTCCCGAGAGAATCATCAGGTCCGCCCAGGAGATGTTCTGGCCGTACTTCTTCTTGATCGGCCAGAGCAAGCGACGGGCCTTGTCTAGGTTGACGTTGTCCGGCCAGCTGTTGATGGGTGCAAACCGCTGCTGGCCGGTTCCGGCCCCACCGCGGCCATCAAAAACGCGATAGGTGCCGGCGCTGTGCCAGGCCATCCGGATCACCAACGGACCGTAGTGGCCGAAGTCGGCGGGCCACCAATCCTGCGATGTGGTCAGTACCGTCTCGATGTCCGCCTTGACGGCGGTGAAATCGAGCGAGTTGAACGCTGCCGCGTAGTCGAAGTTTTCACCGAGCGGGTTGGTCACACCCGCCTCCTTGGCGAGAATCTTCACGTTCAGTTTCTCGGGAAACCAGCCGCGATTTTCGCCACCCTGGCTCGGCGACGTGGTGCGCTGTCCGTGGGGAACGGGGCATCCGTCGGCAATTGGTTCGGTCGTGTCATCGTCGGTTACGACGACGCCGTGGTTCTCGGGCATTCAGGATCCTTCCATGCTGGGTCGTTTGTTATCAGGGTCAGTGACGTTGGCAGAAGAACAGCCGGGGCAGGTACCCCAGTAGACGACCTCGGCCGCATCGATCACGAAGCCGTGATCATCGGACGGGATTAGGCAGGGTGTCTCGCCGACCGCGCAGTCGACGTCGACGACAGCGCCGCAGGTGCGGCAGATCGCGTGATGATGGTTGTCTCCGATCCGTGCCTCATAGCGCGCCAGCGAACCCGCGGGCTGGATGCACCGCAACAGCCCGACCGTCGTTAATCGGTGCAGTGTGTCGTAGACGGCCTGATGCGACACGTCGGGAAGCTCTGCGCGGGTCGCGCCGATGATCGAGTCCGTCTGCGCGTGTGGGTGTGAGTGAACCGCGCGCAGCACCGCCACCCGCGGGCGGGTCACACGCAGCCCTGCTTCTCGCAGCATGTTCTGAACATCCACGAGTTCGAGCATGCATTGAGTCTGCTCCTTTTTCTTGATTGAATCAAGAGAACGAGTTCTCTGCGAACTGGGCTCCCGGAATTGGAATACCTGTGTGTCCTGAGAAGGTCGATGCAAACAACGGGTGCCCGGTCGCACCGCGGCCGCCGCATAAGCGATGTCACCGCGATGAACACATAGAGCAAGTAAACATTCACGTCCCCGGACTGCAACGGGTGAAGCAGTCCGGAAATCCACCCCACTGCGGTGATCGCGGACCGGTAACGTTACTGGACGAAGATCGGAGTGATCGACGCGTTCATCGCCCTCGCCCACGCGATCATCATCGTCAGGCGCCTCGTTCGAGAAGGCTGGACGCGCTACCGCCCGGTGGGGGTCGCTAGGCGAATCGGTTAGTCCGTGGTGAAGCGCGCGACGTGCCGGCGTTGCCACGGTGTCTCGACTAAGCGTGGGTTGCAGTACTCGCGAACGAACTTCACTGCTTTGTCGGCCGACACGCCGTCGAGCACGGCCATACACGCCAGCGCAGTGCCCGCGCGCCCATGACCGCTATCGCAGGTGATCTCTACTCGCCCTTTCTCCGAGCGAAGCCAGGCTTCACGCAGCGCGTCCCGTGCGTCGTCGAGGTCTACTTGGCAGCCAAATGTCGGGCTATGGCGCCCATCGTTCTTCCCCTTCGATCGGTGCCGGGCTCTGGCCTAGAAGGTAGCTCGCGAAGTCGAGCATAGCGCCACCTGGGATCGGTTGATGAAGGCCACGGCCGCGCAGCAATCGGCCCGACGGCAAACGCATCACGCCGAATCCGTCAGCATCCCAAATACTGCGCACGGTTCCAACATATCGGCTGACGAAGGATGAAACAGTGCCGATCGTGTGGATGGGCCCGTAAGTCGGACCTTGAGCGGACAGTTCCGCGATCTCTCGGCCAATCAGCCCGGCTGGTTCTCGGTCCGCGCTGTTTGCTCCGCCCGAGAGTAAGTCCGATGGCGGGGCGTCTAAGGCTATAATCCTGACGTATCGAAAGCGTTCGTCACCAGGAGGTCATGTCCGTCCTGACCTCCCGCGCCTGACGGACATTTTCCCGGACCGGGTAAACGATCATCCACCTGCCTCTTGGTGGAGTTGCATCTGATACCTGGGTGCATCTCAGCGGGAAAGTCCGCCACGTTCATGTTGTTGCACCGCTGATTTATCAGCTCGCCGCACTTTCGGTGCACGCCCGCGCTGTGACCGGATCGCTTCGCGCGGGTGCTTCGCCTGGTCGTCGTCCGCGAGAATGCGGGCGTCGATGGTTTCTGGTTGGCCTTGCCTTCGAGGCTTACGGCGAACTGCTGGCGGTGTCATGTGCGGTGATGATGGTCGGGCTTGAAAAAGCTCCGCCGGAGGATTCCGGCGGAGCGTTCGTCGTCGCGGTGGTCAGTGAGTTCGCGAATCATCGAGCAAGGAATGTGGAGTACCGAGTCTTCCATCTACCGACACCATCGCCCGCGTAGTAGTTGCGCACGAACGGGCACGACAGCGGATTCGAAAAGTCTCACGCCAAAACGATAAATCATCAGCACGACACGCCGACGACCTGAATAGGTGTCATCGGTGGGCTATCGTCGGTAGCAGTGACACGGGGTGCCCCGCCGGCGAAGGCCGATCCGGAGCTGAGATGACACCCGTCGAACCTGATCCAGTTAGCACTGGCGAAGGGATGTCCGAACCCGGGAACGCTAGCCGCGCGGTTCATGCCTTCGCCCCGGTTGAAAGGCAGTTCCATGACCTCTGCAACACTCTCTCTTGCCCTGCCCATCCGTGACCAGGTGGTGTTGTTCACCGGTGGCGCCCGTGGGCTCGGGGCCCGCCTGGTGCAATCGTTCCTAGGCGAAGACGCCCGAGTGGTGGTTAACTACCTGGGCAGTGCCGCCGCCGCCCGAGAAACCGCCGCCGCATTCCCGAAACGAGCGGTGGCCATTCAGTCGGACGTGTGTGATCCTGCCCAGGTCGCTGCCCTGGTCGATGAGGCGGCGGCGTATTTCGGCTCGCCGATCAACACCGTCATCAATAATGCCCTTGCCGATTTCTCGTTCAATGGGGATGCCCGGCCGCACGCGGACGCATTGACCTGGGAAAACCTGGATCAGCAATTTTCCGGTACCGTTCGCGGTGCCCTCAACACCGTGCAGTCGGCGCTGCCCGGGATGCGTGCGACCGGCTTTGGGCGGATCATCAATGTTGGCACTAACCTCTTCCAAAACCCGGTGGTCCCTTACCACGACTACACCGCGGCCAAGGCTGCTCTGCTTTCGCTGACCCGCACCCTCGCGCACGATCTGGGCCCGGACGGCATCACCGTAAACATGGTTTCGGGCGGACTCTTGCGCACCACGGATGCCAGGTCGGCCACGCCGGAAGCGGTCTTTGACCTGATTGCGGCCGGAACACCCCTTCGCCGGGTCACCACGCCGGAGGAGTTCGCGGACGCCGCGCTCTTCTTCGCCTCACCCTGGTCGCGATCGGTTACCGGACAAAATCTGGTGGTTGACGGCGGACTGGTGATGGGCTGATGCCCCGCGCAGTGCGCAGCATGCACCTGAACTTGTTCATCTCGGGCTGCGGGCACCACAAAGCGGCGTGGCGGCATTCGGAATCGTCGGCGGAGCGGCTGGGAGATGTCGGTTATTTTGAGGAGCTGGCCCGCACGGCCGAGCGCGGACTGCTGGATGCGGTGTTCTTCGCGGACGGTCAGTCGGCCGGTAATGTCGCCGATGGCCCCCGCGGGTTCCTCGAGCCGCTGACAGCCCTGGCCGCCATGAGTCGGGCCACGAAACGAATCGGGCTGGTCAGCACCGTCTCCAGCACGTTTTACACCCCGTTCCACGCCGCGCGGATGCTGGCATCATTGGACCATATTTCCGGTGGCCGAGTCGGTTGGAATGTCGTGACATCCATGTTCGACGCTGAGGCCCGCAATCACGGGCTGGAGCAGATGCCGGACCACGCGGGGCGCTATGCCCGCGCCGACGAGTTTGTGGACGTCGTTCTGCGACTGTGGGATTCCTGGGCCGATGACGCGCTGCGTTATGACCGGGCCGGCAACTACGCGGACCCGGGCCGCGTGAACCCGATCAACCACTGCGGGGAACACTTCCGGGTGGACGGGCCACTGAACGTGCCGCGCCCGCCGCAGGGGCATCCGGTGCTGTTTCAGGCCGGTTCCTCCGAGCCTGGCCGAGAGCTGGCCGCCCGCCGGGCGGAGGCCATTTACGCCGTCGCCGCCGATCTTGACAGTGCCTGCGAGTACTACCTCGACGTCAAGGCCCGGATTCGCGCAGCCGGTCGCAACCCGGATGCCGTGGCGATCATGCCGGGGCTCGTGACCTACGTGGGTTCCACCGAAGCCGAGGCCAGGGCGCTGCAACGGGAGCTGGACGACCTGCTGCCAGCCGAGGATTCCCTCCGCCAGCTGGGCCAGTTCATCGGGCAGGACTGCATGGAC
Organism: Cryobacterium sp. Y62; assembly: GCF_002929785.1. Classification (NCBI taxonomy): domain Bacteria; kingdom Bacillati; phylum Actinomycetota; class Actinomycetes; order Micrococcales; family Microbacteriaceae; genus Cryobacterium; species Cryobacterium sp. Y62. The sequence goes on from NZ_PJJK01000078.1 coordinate 15,020, forward strand.
TGGGAGCTGGACGCGCCGATTCCGGCCCTGCCACCGCTGAGCGAATTCACCGGGCCCCAAGGCCGATACGCCACCATCCTGCGCATCATCGCCACCGAACAATCCACCGCCGAGTCCAAGGCGCGCCCGACTGTGCGCGAGCTGCTGGGCCGCCTGGCGGCCGGCGGCGGGCACGCCACGATGGTGGGCACTCCGGAGCAGATTGCGGATGAGATGACCCGATGGTTTGAACACGGCGGCGCCGACGGCTTCAATCTGATGCCGCCAACCCTGCCGGGAGGCATCGACGATTTCGTGGACCATGTGGTTCCGGTGCTGCAGCGGCGGGGGCTGTTCCGCCGCGAGTATGCCGCCAGCACGTTGCGCGGACACCTCGGCCTGCCCCGGCCAAAGTCACCCGTATCAGTCGAGGCTCTGGCTCCTGAGTCTCCGACACCCGAGGCCTAATCCAGTGGTGGCAGGCAAGCGTGGATTTTCCGGGCGGCCTCCGTCGGATCCGCCGCCTCGGTGATCGCACGAACGACCACGATACGACTCGCTCCGGCCGCGACGACCTGCTCGACGTTTTCCAGGTCGATGCCCCCAATGGCATACCAGGGCTGCGTGCTTTCGGCCGCCAGCACCCGTTCCGCGGCGTACCGCACCAGTTCCAACCCGACGGCGGCACGCCCGGGTTTGGTGGGCGTCGCCCAGACCGGGCCGACACAGAAGTAGTCAAGGCCGGGGGCGGCCAGCGCGTCGGTCACCTGCTCCGGCGTATGGCTGGAGAGTCCGATTCTGGTTTTGGGGCCCAGAAGAGAGCGGGCGGAAGCCAGCGGGAGATCTTTCTGGCCGATGTGCAAGACCGGCGCTTGGCTGACGGATGCGATGTCCGCCCGGTCGTTGACGGCCCACAACTTGCCGTGGCGCTCGGCTGAGCTCTGGAGCACGCGCAGGAGTTCCAGTTCCTCGGCAGCCTCGAGGGTTTTATCCCGGAGCTGGATGATGTCGACTCCCCCCTCGAAGGCGGCATCCAGGAACGCGGAAAAATCACCGCGCTCGGTGCGGGCATCCGTGCACAGGTACAGCTGGGCGTGATCGTGGGCCATTGGAACTATACTAAAGGCGATCTACGGGAGCCTGCACCACATCGGGGAGACAGGCTGAGAGGGCACCGGTTACTCATTCACCGGCCGACCGTGTTGTGTTCAACAACAGACCTGATCCGGCTAGTACCGGCGTAGGGAAGGAATGCTTTTTGACTGAATCACATGTTCTGGCAGACGTAGATGTGGCCGTGATCGGCGCTGGCATTATCGGTCTCGGAATTGCCTGGACTGCGGCGCAATCCGGCCGTACCGTCGCCGTCATCGACCCAGCGCCGGCCTCGGGGGCAACATATGCGGCAGCAGGCATGCTGGCTCCGGTCAGCGAGCTGCACTATCAGGAAGAAGACCTCCTGGAGCTGACGCTGGCCTCCGCGGCGTTGTATCCAGCCTTTGTGAAACCGCTCGAGACGTCTGAAGCCTCCACCGGGTACCGGCTGACCAGAACGATAACCGTGGGCGCGGACGCCGCCGACCGACAGGCGTTGGCCGATCTGCGCGAGGTGCAGCTTCGACATGGACTACTGGTGCAGCCGCTGACCATCCGCGAGGCACGGTCCATGGAACCCCTGTTGGGTCCCCAACTGTCCAGCGCCTTTAACGTCGAACAGGATCATCAGGCCGATCCCCGACTATTGGCCGGTCGGCTGGAATCCGCCATCGCGGTCACCGCCAGGAACGACAAATGGACCCACAATCACTCGATTCGTCAGAACGCCGTCCGGCTGGTGCATGAAAACCATTCGGATACCACATCGCGAGTCACCGGCGTCACCCTCGCCGATGGCTCTTCGGTGAACGCGGGCGAGGTGATCGTCGCCAACGGCCTGGCCGCTTCCCAGCTCGACGGGCTGCCCGCCGGGCTGAAATTACCGCTGCGTCCCGTTTACGGAGACATCCTGCGCCTGCGCATTCCAGAGCGCCTCCAGCCACTGCTCACGGCAACCATTCGCGGACTGGTCCGCGGCCTACCGGTGTATCTCGTTCCGCGTTCCGACGGCACGCTCGTGATCGGCGCAACTTCCCGCGAGGACGGTTCTGCGGCGGTATCCGCCGGCGGTGTGCATCAACTGCTGCGGGATGCCCAGGTGCTCGTGCCTGCCGTCGCCGAGTTGGAACTCATTGAGACCACGGCCCGCGCGCGGCCGGGAACACCCGACAATGCGCCGCTGCTCGGACGCGTGTCCCGCGCCCCGGGACTCGGCGGTCGAGACATTGCCGGTCTGATCATCGCAACGGGTTTTTTCCGCCACGGTGTGCTGCTCACCCCGATCGCGGCTCAGCTCTGCAGGCAACTGATTGACGGCACGACCGACGCACGGTGGAGCCGCTTTCGTCCCGACCGTTTTTCACGACCCACCATCTCGAAGGAGGCCCAGATTGGCTGAACCATCCGTGGCTGAAACACGCCTGACCGACGCAACGCTGCCCGGCATCACCCTCAACGGAGCCGCGCGTGCGCACACGCGGGGCGAGACCGTCACCGATCTGGTCGGGGAGGCAACCGGACGCCGGATTGCGCCGGACGGTCAGGCGGCGGATGGGAAGCGGCTCGGCGTCGCCGTCGCCCTGAATGCCGCCGTGGTGCCGCGGAGCCAGTGGTCGACCACGGCACTGAACCTCGGTGACGACATCGAAATCATCGCGGCAGTGCAGGGAGGCTAGACCGATGATTACCCGGGACACACTGAATTTCCATGAATCCGCCCGTCTCCAGGAACGCGCGAGCCTCCATGAATCCGCGAGCGTCGGCGAAGAAACGGGTCGTGATTCGTTGCTGATCGACGGGGTGCACCTGACCTCGCGTCTGATTATGGGCACCGGCGGAGCCCCGAGCCTCGACGGGCTGGGCGCTGCCCTGCTGGCTTCCGGTACTGAGCTGACGACCGTGGCCATGCGCCGGTACAGCCCCGACATGGCCGGGTCCCTGTTTGACCTGCTCATCGACAACGGAATCCGTGTGCTCCCCAACACGGCCGGCTGCTTCACCGCCCGCGAAGCCGTGCTGACGGCGGAGCTGGCCCGCGAGGCGCTGGAAACCGACTGGGTCAAGTTGGAGGTCATTGCCGAGGAGCACACGTTGCTGCCGGATGCCGTCGAGCTGGTAGACGCCACGGAACAGCTGGTCGCCCGCGGCTTCAAGGTCTTTGCCTATACCAACGACGACCCGGTGCTGGCTTTGCGGTTGGAGAATCTGGGAGCCGTCGCCATCATGCCGCTCGGCGCCCCGATCGGCACGGGCCTCGGCATCCTGAACCCGCACAATATTGAGCTGATCGTGGCCCGGGCCGGCGTTCCAGTGGTACTCGATGCCGGAATCGGCACGGCGTCGGATGCGGCGCTGGCGATGGAGCTGGGCTGCGACGCCGTGCTTCTGGCCACGGCCGTGACGAGGGCGCAGGATCCGGTGCGAATGGCTTCGGCCTTCAAACATGCCGTCATCGCCGGTCGGCTCGCCGCCCAGGCCGGGCGAATACCGAAACGCCAGCACGCCCTGGCATCTTCCGCCATGGAAGGACGCCCAGACCTGTGAGCATGCTGCCACCTGTGGCGGAACCAGCCGCCGCCCTGACCGCCTTGGAAATGGAACGCTATTCTCGGCACATCATGATTCCCGAGATCGGCACGCTCGGCCAGCGAAGGCTGAAGAACGCCAAGGTGCTCGTGATCGGCGCCGGCGGCCTTGGCTCGCCGGTGCTGCTCTATCTTGCCGCCGCCGGTGTTGGCACTCTCGGGATCGTCGACGACGACATCGTCGACCTCAGTAACCTGCAGCGTCAGGTGATTCACGGTGTGACGGATGTGGGGCGGTCCAAACTGGATTCGGCCCGTGACGCGGTCGCGGAGCTGAACCCGCTGGTCACGGTGCGGCTTCATGACACTCGGCTCGATTCGCCCAACGCCCTCGCGCTGTTTGCCGACTACGACCTGATTGTGGATGGAACCGACAACTTCGCCACGCGCTACCTGGTCAACGACGCCGCCGCCCTGCTCGGCAAACCCTGTGTCTGGGGGTCCATCTTGCGCTTCGATGGGCAGGTCAGCGTCTTCTGGGAGAAACACGGACCGACCTACCGGGATCTGTACCCAGAGCCGCCCGCCGCGGGATCCGTTCCGTCGTGCTCGGAGGGTGGGGTCTTCGGGATGCTCTGCGCAGCCGTCGGGTCCATGATGGTGACCGAGGTCGTGAAATTGATCACCGGCGTCGGGCGCACCCTGCTGGGGCGCGTTCTGCTGTTCGATGCACTGGCCGCGTCCTGGCGAGAGATCACCGTGCGTGAGGACCCCGCCGGCCTGCCGATCACGAAACTGGTCGACTATGAACTCCTCTGCGGCGTGGTTCCAGAACCGGTTCCGGGCGTCGAAGACACCATAACCGTGCACCAACTGGCCACGATGCTCGGCGAGCGGGAGGCCGGCCGGGGTGACTTCGATCTGATCGACGTCAGGGAGCCGGGCGAACACGCCATCGTCAGCATCCCCGGCTCCCGGCTGATTCCGCAGGGCCACATCCTCTCCCAAGAGATGATCCCGGAACTGCGCCAGGATCGGGACATCGTGCTGCACTGCAAGGCCGGCGCGCGTTCGGCCGACGTGCTGGCCGACCTCCGGCGCCGCGGCTACACCCGAGTTCAGCACGTGCAGGGCGGAGTGCTGGCATGGGTGAAAGAAATTGAACCGTCCAAGCCGACGTATTAAAGAAATGAGTTAGCCGATGCCTCGCGACCACGCGCGAGCTGGCCGCGGCGCGGATTTGACCTCGTCCGAAACCCCGTGTAAACAAGACCTGCCGAGTCTTTCGGCACCACAACACCACATAACGACAGGGGAGCGCCGGCTCGCAAAGAGCGAAGTCGGGCGCTGAGAGTGCGTTCACACGCAGACCCTCGAACCTGATCCGGTTAGTACCGGCGAAGGGAGTCGAGTTCTCAGAGACATCAGCGGCATCGGGCCTGATTCCAGACCCGCTTTCGATGGATGCCTCTCCCCTCCTGTTTCCTCAGGAGGACATCATGACCAACACCGAAACCACAGTTGTAAAGAAAAAGACGCGCGAGTGGCGCGTCGTCGATATCGTCGTCGCCTCCGTCGTATCCGTCGCCGTCGGCGTCATCTTCTGGGCCTGGTCGGCCGGATACGCGGGCATCGCGGTCATCACGGCGGCCTTTCCGCCGCTCGGCGGACTCTATGGCGGCGGCTGGCTGATTGCCGGCGTCATCGGCGGTCTGATCATCCGAAAGCCAGGGGCCGCGCTCTACTGCGAGCTGCTGGCCGCCGTCGTCGAAGCACTGCTGGGCTCGGCCTTCGGACTCACCGTCATTCTCTCGGGCCTGATTCAGGGCGTCGGGGCCGAGTTGGCCTTCGCGCTGTTTGGCTACCGAAAGTTCACCCTGCCGGTCGCCGTGCTCGCCGGGGCGCTGGCCGGTGTGGCGATGGGCATCCATGCCAGCTTCAGCAGCAACGCCGAGTGGGCGTTCGGTTGGAAGATCGTCTACGTGGTTCTCGGTGCCGTCTCTGGGGCCGTCATTGCCGGCCTGTTATCCTGGCTGGCCGTGCGGGGCCTTGGCCGCACGGGCGCGCTGTCCAACCTGGCCGCCCGCCGGGCCGCGACGGAATCCGTGTTCTGACGAATGGGTGTCCCGAAGAACCACGGCAACGACGGGGTGCGGCCAGCTATGGTGTCCGCCGCAGGCTGGGGCTGGCAACATTCCGGCCGCACCCGCAAGGCGATCGCCGACCTGAACCTGACGATTGAGCCCGGGGAACGCGTTTTGCTCCTAGGCCCTTCCGGAGCTGGTAAGTCGACACTGCTCCACGCCTTGGCCGGCGTTCTCGGCGGCGACGAGGAGGCCTCCGAATTCGGCCGCCTGCTGATCGACGGCCGGCCGGCCGCCGAGCAGCGCGGCCGCTCCGGGCTGATGCAGCAAGACCCGGATTCACAGGTGGTCCTCTCCCGGTTGGGTGACGACGTCGCATTCGGCGCGGAGAATCTCTCGGTACCCCGGGGGGAAATCTGGCGGCGGGTGCACGAATCGCTCGACGCCGTCGGACTGAACCTTCCGCTGGACTACCCGACCTCGCGGCTGTCCGGCGGCCAGAAACAACGCCTCGGGCTGGCCGGCATCCTGGCCATGCGGCCGGGCCTGATCCTGCTGGATGAGCCGACGGCGAACCTTGACCCGGCGGGCGTGCTCGAGGTTCGCGACGCGGTGGTGAGAACCCTTGACCGCACCGGGGCGACCCTGGTTGTGGTCGAGCATCGAGTGGCCATTTGGGCGGATGTGGCGACCCGGATTGTCGTTCTGGAGCCCGGCGGAGGCGTCATGATCGATGGTTCACCCGCCAATGTGCTGAACCAGGCCCGCCGGATGCTGATCGAGGCCGGAGTGTGGGTTCCGGGTTTCGTCCCCGAGACCCGAAGCCGCGTGAATCCGCCGACCGACCAGAACGGAGGCTTGCGCGGAACCGATCGCTCAGTGCTCCTGAGTGCGTCAGGCCTCGGCGTTTCCCGCCGACGGCCGAGACGGCGGCATCCGGTCACCCCCGTGATAACAGGACTTTCGGCTGAGGTGTTCGCCGGGGAGGTACTGAGCATCACCGGCCCCAACGGCGTCGGAAAATCCACGGTCGCCCTGACTCTGGCCGGGCTCCTGCCCGCCGCCCAGGGTGAGATCGTCGCATCCACCGTGCTGCGCCGCGAAGCCGGGCCTGATCCCTTTGCCTGGACCGGGTCAGAGCTCATCGCTCGAATCGGCACGGTCTTTCAAGAACCGGAGCACCAGTTCGTCACCGGCAACGTGCTGGACGAGCTGAACTTCGGACCGCGGCGCCTGGGCCGGGGGGAGGAACGCGTGGACGACCTTCTGCAGCGGCTCTGCCTCACGCATCTGACCGCGGCCAACCCGTTCACCCTGTCGGGGGGCGAAAAGCGTCGGTTGTCCGTTGCCACCGTGCTCGCGGCCAGCCCGCAGGTTCTGGTGCTCGACGAGCCGATCTTCGGACAGGACTCGAACACCTGGGCCGAATTGGCCGGGCTGCTCACCGAGCTGCTGGATGCCGGTACGGCCGTCGTCTCCGTCACCCACGACGAGGAATTCACCAAGGTTCTAGGCGGGCGCCGGCTACACCTTGAACCTGACCGTGTCGCGCTCGAGGCCCTGGCATGAGCGCCGACATGAGGGCTGGAGTGAGCGCCGACGTCATCGCTGTGCCCCGATCCACCTGGCTTTTGGCCAACGCCAACCCGTTGTCCAAGCTCGCCGCCGCCCTGCTCCTGACGCTGGCTCTGCTACTGACCATCGATTGGGCGTCCGCGACCGTGGCACTGGTCTTAGAGCTGGCAGTGCTGCCGCTGGCCGGGGTCAGCATCCGTATTCTGGTCGTCCGCGGCTGGCCGATTCTGGCTGCCGCACTGGTTGGCGGCTACGGAACGGCCCTCCTGGCTCCCAAGACCGGGGGCGTGCTGTTCGATTGGGGGCCGCTGGTTTTCACTGAAGGCTCGTTGGAGTCGGGACTGGCCATTGTGCTGCGTGGCATCGCCATCGCCCTACCGGGCATTATTCTGCTCGCCAGCACCGATCCGACGGACCTGGCCGATTCGTTTGCCCAGAATCTGAGGTTGCCGCATCGTTTTGTGCTCGGGGCGTTGGCCGCGCTGCGTCTGGTGGGGCTCATGGTCGAGGAATGGCAGACCCTCGGCATAGCCCGCCGGGCTCGCGGTGTGGGCTCGAACGTCGGTTTCCTGGGCCGGTTCACGGCATCCGTCGGCCAGGGCCTGGCCTTGCTGGTGCAGGCCCTCCGGCGGGCAACCAGACTGGCCGTGACCATGGAAGCCAGGGGCTTCGGCGGGCGCCAACGCACGTGGGCGCGCGAATCCAACTTCAGGGTCATCGACCTGTGGGTCATGACGGCCGGCGTGATCATCACCGGTGCTGCTATGACGGCCGCAATTACCCTCCACACCTGGAACCCCGTGTGGACCTGAGAAGCACCGGAGCGAGTAGAGAGGAATACCCGGTGAACCTGTATCCGAGCACGAACGGTGGGATGCCACACTTGAAAAGCCACGCCACCAGACTGGGTTTGAGGTCGACCCCCCGAGTGCTCAGTATCGCCGGCACCGACCCCACCGGCGGCGCGGGTATCCAGGCGGACCTGAAAAGCATCGCGGCCAACGGTGGCTACGGCATGGCCGTGGTGACCGCCCTGGTGGCTCAGAATACGCGCGGGGTGCGTTCCGTGCACACCCCGCCGGTGAAGTTTCTCCGCGAGCAGCTCGACGCGGTCAGCGATGACGTCGTGATCGATGCCGTCAAGATCGGCATGCTGGCCGACGTCGATGTGATCCGGGAGGTGCGTTCGTGGCTGGAAGCCATCCGTCCTCCCCTGGTGGTGCTGGATCCGGTCATGGTGGCCACGAGCGGGGACCGTCTCCTGGCGCCATCCGCCGAGCAGGCCTTGCGGGATTTGGTGTCTCTCGCCGATCTGATCACCCCTAATATCCCCGAACTGGCGGTGCTGCTGCAGGAGCCGACCGCCGGCAGTTGGCTCGAGGCGGTGGAACAGGGCAAGCGCTTATCCCGGATCTCCGGGGCGACAGTGCTGGTCAAGGGTGGACACCTGACGGGTGTCAGCTGTCCGGATGCGCTGGTCAACACCCAGGGATTGCTGGCCGACACCGTGGTCGAGTTTACTTCGCCGCGCGTGGACACGAGCAACACGCACGGCACGGGCTGTTCGCTTTCCTCGGCCATGGCAACGGCTCAGGCCCAAACGGGTGACTGGGCCGCGTCGCTCTCGCGGGTCAAGGCCTGGCTACAGGATGCGCTGACTTACGCGGACGAACTCGAAGTCGGTTCCGGCAACGGGCCGATCAATCACTTTCACCAGCTGTTTGCCGGCCGGCCCCCTCTCTGCTGACCCTGCGCACCAGATCACCGTGCCTTCAGAGAAAATCGCTTCCAGTGGCCCTCCCGGCGGAGAAGAATCTCGTCGGTTCAAGACCGTCGTAACACCATGCATCAGGAGAAGCACCTGGGCACAATGACCGCATAGCCAGCGATTATCGAGGCTAGAGGGAGGTCCCGGTCAGTTCCGTCGTCATTTTTGAACTGGGATAGAATCAATTTTTGGGACTGATCCGGCTGTCAAGGTTCGGAAATATTTGCAATGGAAGAGCGGCATACAAAATGGCTGTCTCTGGCGGTTTTTTCGTGGTGTCGAGGCGATGGCCGTGGGATCTATTGGCAGGAACGGAGATCCTGGTTTGCGACAAGACCCGCGATGTGGTGTACGCCGTGCGGCAGGAGCTTTCGACCCGGCAGATCGAGTTGCGACGCGTCGGTGGCCGTCTCGCCTGGCTGCACGAACGAAGAGCCGGTGAGAAGGACGATCGAGACTGAGCGGGGAAGTTAGGACGTCTGTTGCGCTCGCCCTGTTCACATGGACAGCACAGGAACTGAATTACCTCCGCGCCGGGCTGCGGCGCGGCAGGCGAGGAACGGTAGCTGAGGATGAGGCGCCCGCATCCGGCGGTACGATCACTACCTGCCGCGCTGGTATGTCACGGCTAGCGGTTTGCACGAGAAGTTCGGTGGTTGGATCGGTACCGCGTTTGACGACTGCGAGTGCGATCGGTCCTAATTCGAAGTGCCGGGCAACCGAGGTCACCTGGCCCACACTCTTGTCCTGGCCGTCCTGGTTCGGCACCACAACGTCGTCCCCGTGCGCCGGCAGCACGGTATCAAAATCGTCCGTGTAAAGCATGACGAGTCTGCGCGGTGGATGGCCGATGTTATGGACCTTGGCCACCGTCTGTTGGCCGCGATAACCGCCTTTGCTCAGGTGCACGGCTGTGCGCAACCAATCCAGTTCATGGGGAATGGTTTTGTCATCGACTTCGGTGGCAAAACGTGGACGCCACGCGGCGATGTGCAACGCTTCGAGAGCGAGCAGTCCAGCGACAGGAATATCGGAGGCGGCGATGCCGGCAAGTTTGGTGCGGGGTAGCAGCAATTCGCTGTAGGTCCAGCCTGCGGCCGGGTATCGTACCGCTACCGCGTATTGGTGCCCACCTTGGCTCACATCCATCCACGGGTCGCGCCAAACCAATGGGAGGCCATGCGGGGCGGCCACCGGGAGCTGAGGCTGGCCGAGGGTGCCGATTGTCGCGAAATCGACGGAACGATCCGCAAGTTCCACCCGCAACGCGAATTGCATGCTGCCAGCCGCTGCAGAAGCCCGGACGCTTTTTCGCGCTCAAGCAATAGCCACAGGTTGGTACCGTCATCGATCAAACGAACCGCATATTCGATCCGACCAGTCATATTCAGCAGCAAGGTCTCTGTGGATTCCCCTGGTGCCAGGTGGGCGACACTCTGACTGGTCAGCGAGTTGATCCAGCTCAGACGATCGGGGCCGGTGATGGTGATCACTGCCCGGTGGGAGAGGTCGACGATCGCGGTTCCGGCGGCCAGTTGGCGCTGCTCGAAGATCGGGTTCCCGTAGTGGGCGGCCACACCGGAGTTGGTCCCATCACCGGCATCGACGGTGCCGGGCCTGTTGAGGAATTCACTCGACATGAGCGAGATGTCCTGAAGCGCACGTGGCCTGTTTGTGGGCGAGCGCTCTGATGTCCCGGGACCGCGGCCAGGACCCATGCCTCGTGGCGGCATCCGGCGTGGCGGCGTGGACCTGGATGCTGGTGTGGGAGTTGTTGTTGAGCTGTGGCAAGCCGATTCCTTCGTTCATCCTTTGCGCTGTGATGCCTTTCGCTCGCAGCGCTCACAGGTGACCTAACACGGGCCGGGGCCGTCCTGTCGTGGGTACGGCCGTACCTGGTCAGTACATTCCGAGTTGGAGCTTGGCGGCTTCCGACATTCGGTCCTGGCCCCACGGTGGGTCCCAGACCAGTTCGATATCGATGTCGCTGACGCCGGGAACCGCCTGGATTGCGGTGCGGGCGTCTTCTTTGAGCACATCGCCCATCCCGCAACCGGGAGCGGTCATGGACATTTTGACTTCGACCCGGTGAGAGCCCTCAGCGAGCAACTCTTCCTGACAGAGATAGATCAGCCCCAGGTCCACGACGTTGACGGGGAGTTCCGGGTCGAAGACCGTCTTGAGCTGGTCCAGCACCTGGTCCAGATCGAACGGACCGTCCGTCTTGATCACTGTTTCGGCGGCAGGCCTGGTCAGTCCGAGCGCGGCGGAGTCCTCGGCACTAATCCGGACTCCACGGGCACGGGTGGCGAGCCGAGTGGCGACTGCCTGGATGGCGATGGCGGCTGGATCGTCTGGGGCGGCGAGCACGACAGGGATACCCCGGTCCCCGCCGCTTCGCAGCGACACGCTCAGCGGCACCTGGGCGAGTATCGGCACGGGAGTCTCTTTCCCGACCGAGAGGCGCCGAGCGACCTCTGCGCCACCGCCTGAACCGAAAAGCTCGAGCACGCTGCCGTCCGGCTGCGGCATCCCAGCCATGTTCTCGATCACGCCATAGATTTTCTGGCCGGTCTGGCGTGCGACGACTCCGCTGCGCTCAGCTACCTCAGCAGCGGCCGGTTGCGGCGTGGTAACAACGATGACTTCGGCGTGGGGGAGGAGCTGGCCGACAGAGATCGCCACATCGCCTGTGCCCGGTGGCAGGTCGAGCAGCAGAATGTCGAGATCGCCGAAGTACACTTCGGTGAGAAACTGCTGAATCGTACGGTGCAGCATGGGCCCTCGCCATGCCACGGCGGCCGACGCGTCCTCGATGAACATGCCGATCGAAATCACCTTCACGTCGTATGCGATCGGCGGCAGGATCATGTCGCCGACCTGTGTCGGCTTGGCGGCAAGGCCGTTTGTGACCAACCCGAGAAGACCGGGGATCGAAAACCCGTACACATCGGCGTCGAGGAGTCCCACGCGCAACCCCTGTGCGGCCAGAGCGACCGCCAGATTGGCAGTGATCGTGGACTTGCCCACACCGCCCTTGCCACTCGTGACGGCGTAGATACGGGTAAGCGAATCGGGCCCAAACTGAATTGTGGGCGCAAACTTGCCACCACGCAGTTTCTCGGTCAACGCGTTTCGTTGCTCCCGCGTCATGATGGTCACGTCGACGGTGGCGTTGCCGACTCCCGTGACGGACTCCGCAGCCTGGAGCACATCGCGTTGGATCCGCTGCGCTGCGGGGCATCCAACAATTGTCAGCCGGATTCCCACTGTCGCGTGACCGTCTTCGGCGACCGTCACGCCGGAGACCATGTCGAGCTCCGTAATCGGTTTGCGCATCTCCGGGTCGGTCACTTGCGCGAGGGCGGTGAGCAGATGGTCTCTAATCAACTGCGGGCCGCCCTTCTGTGCAGCGGCCTCAGTGAGGCTAACGCCATGGGGGCGATGGTGGCGGTCATAGTTAGTGTTCCTTTGGGATATCTACGACGGAGCCGGGGCCGTCCTGTCGTGGTACGACCGTGCTTGGTCAGTACATTCCGAGTTGGAGCTTGGCGGCTTCCGAGATTCGGTCCTGGCCCCACGGTGGGTCCCAGACCAGTTCGATATCGATGTCGCTGACGCCGGGAACCGCCTGGATTGCGGTGCGGGCGTCTTCTTTGAGTACGTCACCCATCCCGCAACCCGGAGCGGTCATAGACATTTTGACTTCGACTCGGTGGGAACCATCAGCAAGCAACTCTTCTTGGCAGAGATAGATCAGTCCCAAGTCCACGACATTGATCGGGATTTCCGGGTCGAAAACGTTCTTGAGCTGGTCCAGCACCTGGTCCAGGTCGAACGGACCATCATTCTGGATCACTGTTTCGGCGACGGGCTTGATCAGTCCGAGCGCGGCTGAGTCCTCGGCACTGATCCGCACCAGATAACCCATGGCGGTTTGCACGGTCACGCTATCGCCCAGGGTCTGCGTCACGACAACTTCTTCGCCTGCCTGGAGCAGCATCGGCTGCCCACCGGGGATCACCGTCGCCTGCGCGTTCTGGCTGAGTGTAACTATTGTGTACCGGCCTGAGTCCATGGTCGTCTATTCCTTCTCGCTCGGGTGGTCGCCGGTTTCGAGGGCGTTGCGCAATGCCTGCCAGGCCAGGGTGGCGCACTTAACCCGCCCCGGGTATTCCCATACCCCCGACAGCGCAGCTAGCTTGCCTACGTCGACCAGTGCCTGTTCATCCACGGTTTCGGTGGTCAGCATGCTGTGGACGCGGGTGAACAGGGCGAGGGCGTCACCTTGTGGCAGACCCTTCACCGCCATGGTCATCAGCGATGCGGAGGCCCGCGAGATGGCGCATCCGTTTCCCTCGAAGGCAATGTCGGAGACAGCACCGTCGGTGAGGTCAAGGTAGAGGGTCAAGTGGTCACCACAGAGTGGGTTGACCACGTCGACCGTGCAGGTCGCGGCCGCCAGTTCACGAAAATTTCGTGGACTGCGGGCGTGCTCGATGATCATTTCTTGGTAGAGGCCGGCGATGCCCACGCTCGCTTGCCCGTTCATACCTCGACCGGGCGGTCGTCTTTCCTAAACCGGCCAGCGACGAGTGGTTCCAGCTGCGTCCGGAGCTGCTCGATGGCAATCCGGTCGACCATCTCGTGTACGAACGCGTAGATGAGCAGACCGCGGGCTTCCTCCAATGGTATTCCGCGAGCCTGCAGGTATAGCAGCGCCTCCTCGTCCATTTGGCCGACTGCCGCACCGTGCGTGCACTTCACGTCGTCGGTGTATATCTCCAGCCTTGGTCTGGTGTCGACCTCGGCGCGGTCGGAAAGAATCAGGTTTTTGTTCTTCTGGTTCGCATCGGTTCCGTCGGCACCGTGGCGAACCATGATGTGCCCGTTGAACACCCCGTGTCCGTGTCCGTCTAGCACGCCTTTGTACAGCTGGTTGCTGGTGCAGTCGGTCGCGGCGTGATCGATGAAGATTGTGTTGTCGTGGAGTTGATCGCCTTGCGGCAGGTAGACGCCGTCGAGGCTGACCTCGGCGCCGACGCCGTCCAGAAGTACCCGCACCTCGTGGCGGGCGATGCTGGCGCCGAGCATGACGGAGCGGGAGGTGAAGCGGCTGTTGCGCCCTTGATGCACGTCGAGCAGTGCCAGATGGAACGCGGTCACGGGTTCGAGCTGAACCTTATAGTGCTCAATCTGCGCGTCATCGGCCAGGACGAATTCGGTAACGGCATTGGTGAGATACACGTCGCCATCGATCCCCGCGTAGGTCTCGACGATCGTCGCGCGACTGCCCGAATCGGCGATGATCACCGACCGTGGACTGGATATCAGGGGGACTCCGCCGGCATTGGAGAAGAATACGAGTTGGATCGGCTCGTCCAGAATCGCCCCGGACGTGAGGTGAATGAATGCACCGTCCTCCGCGAGTGCGTCGTTGAAGGCGGCGAACGCGTGATGTTCGCCGGGTGTATGCGAGAAGAAGGGCTCGAGGCGATCAGACCCCGCAGCCAGCACCGCGGCGAGAGTCGTCACGACAGAGCCGGCTGGCAGGTCCGTCAGCCGCGAAAGCTCGGGCGCGAAGTGTCCGTTGACGAAGATCAACCGCGGACCACCGAGGTCGACCGCTGCTGCGTCGATCATTTCTGCGGTTACCCAGTTGCTGGAGGTCACGGTGGCGGCTTCGAACGGCACAGCGAGGATCGGGCCGAGTGCTGTGTACTTCCAGTCCTCATCCTTGTGGGTCGGGAAACCGTGCTCGCCCACCCACCGGAGGGCATTCACGCGTGCATCGCTCAGCCAAGCGGGATCGCGGACGTTCTGTGGGGGTTCAAGGATGGAGAGTACGCCGCCAGCGGCGCTCGTCAGCGTCACCTGGCCACCCCGACCGGGCTCAAACGCTCGGAGTCGGCGCGTTGGGTGCCCGTGTAGCCGTGCTCTTCGAGCTCGACGGCGAGGTCTTTGTCCCCGGAGCGCACGATTCTTCCGGCGGTCATAACATGCACCTGA
>NZ_PJJK01000115.1:0-152972 GCF_002929785.1 Cryobacterium sp. Y62
CACCCACGCCCGAAAATCAGAAAACCCGCCAAACCGAAATCAAGATTCCTTCAAAGGTCGACCGGTGGATTCAGGCTAAGTCGAGAGGGTTGAGGCTGAGGGTGTAGGCGGGGAGCGCTACGCCCTGGAACGGTTGGTATTGTCCGGGGGTACCGGTCTTGAGATTGATCTGGGCGACGACGAACGCCTGGATGATGGTGTCGATCGTGTCCCACGCGGCGAGGTAGTCGGTGGCGGGGCCGGCTACGACGTGCACTTCCCAGAGCGGGGTGGGATCGTTCCAGGTGGCGAAGTCGAGTTCGGGGGCCGCGA
The DNA here is from genome assembly GCF_002929785.1 of Cryobacterium sp. Y62. Classification (NCBI taxonomy): domain Bacteria; kingdom Bacillati; phylum Actinomycetota; class Actinomycetes; order Micrococcales; family Microbacteriaceae; genus Cryobacterium; species Cryobacterium sp. Y62. The sequence goes on from NZ_PJJK01000115.1 coordinate 313, forward strand.
CGACGACGACGCCGTATCGGGAGCCGGACGGCACCTCGGCGGCGTTCATCGTGGCGATCGCTTTGGTGAGGCCGGCGTCGGTAAGTGCCGCCTGCAGGAGGGTGACCAGCGCGAGGCCTTGCTCGATCCGGGGGGAGGCCATCAGAGACCAACCACGAGGAAGGGGCGAAGCAGCGGGTAGGCGGCTGCCATGGGGTCGCGGTTCAACCGGAAGGGTTGAGCCTCGACCCCGTCGAATCCGGCGATGCCGTTGCGGCTGGCCTTGCGGTAGTAGAGGTCTGCGCCGACTTCGAGCACGGCCCGCGCGACGACAGCCACGGGAACGTTGAATGGGTTGGTGGCTCCCCCGATGAAGTTGGTGACGAGTGCGGTCGCTTCCGACTGGGAGGTCGTCGCGTAGGCGATGTCCTCCCCGAGGGCGTCGACGTACCACCCGATGTCGGTGGTAGCGGATGCTGTCTCGTCGGCCATGGTTAGACGGCGGTGGCGAAGTCGATGGCGAGCAGCGCGTCGGGGAACTGGCTGGCCGATGCGAGGTAGCCGTAAACGCTGTAGTCGTGGGTGAGGTTGCTGGCGTTGCCGTTCTCCAGCTGCGTCGGGCTTGCGGTCTCCCATGTGGTGAGGGCGAGCGGGTTATAGAAGGCGGCGGTGTTCGCGGCGGCCCCGGCGAGCAGCTTGAACTTGACGTTGGCGAGGGTGCCGTCAAGCGCCGTCACGTCGATTTCGCCGGTCTGGTTGACGCCCTGACCGTAGACGCGCATGAGGGAGTTGCCGGAGGTGTCCTCCAGGCGCACGAGGCGCTTGAACACGTCCTTGGATACGAGGGTTCCGGCCAGTTCGTACCCGCGGGTCTCGAACGTTTCGGAGGCGTCGATGATCAAGTCGAGCCAGTCGTAGGCGGTCGCTGCGGCAGCGAGGGTCACGGTGTTCTCGGCGGCGACGGCGGCGGTCACGGTCGCGTCGAAGATGGCGCGGACGGCGGCCTCGGTGGCGCGGGCATACTCGATGAGCATGGCGCGGAACGTGGTGGTGAGGTAGGCGGGGTTGGCGCGGTCGATGATCTGGCGGGGGACGCTGGTGTAGCCACCGTAGGTGTCCACGTCGGTCGATGCCGAGGTGAGGGCGATTTTACCGGTGAGGAGAGTGTTGCCCTGGGCGGCCTGTTTGCCGACCTGGGTGGTGTTGCTGGCCAGCTTGGCGTATTCGAGCGTCATGCCGGTGTCGGGCAGTGGTTCGCGGGTGAAGGTGTTGACAATCTTTCGGGTCTTTTCGACCAGGCGGATGGCATCGGCCAGCCAGACGTTGCGGGTGTAGTCGTCGGCGCTGGTCGATCCGGCATAGGCGAGGGAGAAGTCGCGGGCCTCCTGCACACCGGAAACGTAGGCCTTGACGAAGTCGCCGTAGGTGAGGTACTGCTGACCGGTCGCTACGGTGCCGGCGGCCGTGAACGCGGTCAGGCGGGTTTCGACGGTGCGGTCGAGGTCGGCGGTGTGGGCGTCGAGCTGGAGGGTGAGGGCGGCGAGGGTTTCAGGGTCCATGGTGATTTCCTTTGTGGTCGGGGCGGGGGCTGGCGTGGTGAGGTTGTAGATGGTCGTTGGGGCGGCGTAGGACGCGCGGACGGCGTCGGAGTAGGCGGGGATGGCGCAGAGGCTGACTTCGAGCAGCTCGGCCGCGTAGACGTGATATTCGCCGGTCTCGGGGTCGTAGAGGTATGCGCCGGGTTCGGAGAGGACCTGGATGCCGACGCTGAGTCCGTCGCGTAGTTTCTGGTCGGGGTGGGCCTCGAAGAGGGCGCGGTCGCCGGATTTGCCGGTGGCGACCTTGAACACGGCTTGACTGGTGTCGGCGGAGAGGCTGGCCATGTAGCCGACCGGGTCACGCGGGTCGTGGTCGCGGAGCATCTTGACGCGGGAGATAGGCAGGCGGGGCCGGAGTGCGCCCTCGTGGAGGATCAGTCGGCGGTAGTCATTGGTGGGCACGTCGAACACGGTGATCGTTCCGCTGATCGTGCGGGTCTCGGCTGACAAGGTGATGTTGGTGCCGTAGGCCATGAAGTGGATCGGGGCGTCGGTCATGATGTGGCTCCAGTGGTCGGGGCGGGGGTACGGGCTGGGCGGGCGGCGTAGGCGGCGAGCTGTGCGGCCGTGCGGGGTGGGAGCCCCTCGATGGCGCGGGCCTCCTCCTCGTCGTAGACGCCGGCATTGATCGCGAGGGCGTGGCCCTCCATGCGGGTCTTGGTGTCGGTACGGAGGAGGGCGTCGAGGTTGAACCGGGCGGTCTGGCCGCGCGGGAGGTGTCGGGTGATGGCTTCCTCGATTTCCTTGAGCGGTTTCATGAGCGAGAACCGGGCGTAGGCGATCCAGTCCTGTTCGACGTTGGAGTAGGTCTGGGAGTTGCCTTCGACGGCGGCGAGAAGCAGAGACGCGGGGACACCGAGCAGGCGGGCGAGTTGGGTGGTGGTGAACTGCTGGGTTTCGAGGAATTGAACGTCGGCCGGTTTGAGCATCAGCGGCGTGTAGTGAAGTCCTTGGCCCATGACGCGGAGGCGTTCGTTGAGGCGGCGCTGCGCGGGGTCGTCGGGATCGGTGCCGTCGGGGTTTCGCCCGTACCAGACGTTGCGGTACTTGGCGGGGTCGCCGGGGGCGAGTACCTGATCGGTGGTGAGGATGCCGTCGGGGGTTTGGCTGTCGGAAAGCCACATGGAGCCGTAGTCGCGGGCATCGATCGCTCCGCGCAGCTCCATGCGTGCGGACTGGATCGGGCCGAGGCCGCGCAGCATCCCGGGCACGCGGAGCAGCTTGAGGTGTTCGATGTCGCGCTCGGTGAGGGTTTCGCCGCGGTATCCGTAGCTGATCGCTCCGGTGCGGGGGTCTTCGCTGAGGGTGACCTCGTGCGGGTTGATCGGGAGCAGGTCGATGACCGCGCCGGGGTTGCGTGCGCTGACTCCGGCGCGGATGATGCGCCAGAAGGCGTTGCCGTCGGTGTAGAGGCTGACGATGGCGTACTCGAGGAATGCGGACCGCGACCAGGCGAGGTACGGGGTGGCGGCGAGGGTGTCGGCGAGGGTGACGCCGGAGCGTTCCACTCGGATGCTGAGTTGGCAGGCGGCGGTGGCGTGGATCTGGATGCCGCGGTAGACGGTCGAAAGCGACAGCGCCTCGGCGACGCCGACGTGAGCGTAGCGGGTGGATTGGCGGGGGTCGTTGGGGGTACTGGCGGTCGCGGCGGAGGTCTCGGCGGCGAGGGTGACCGTGGCGGGGTAGGCCAGGCCGAACCACTCTAGGACTTTCCGGCTGGCTGACATGAGAGCAACTGTGAACGTCACGGACACGAAGCACCTAACCGAGAGTCTCCCCGGGGCTTTAGAGGGCCGTTCAGGGCTATTCAGGGCCGCTCTAGCCGAGTTGCATTCCGGCGATTTCGGGTAGGTGGTCTACGCCGTAGGCTCCCAGCGTCCATGCTTCGAGTCCGCTGATCGAGCCGATTGACAGCCGCCGGCCAAACAACCAGGTACCGTCTCCGGTGAACCGTTTCGATGCGAGCTCGGCGGCGGATGTGAACGCGGGGTGTGGCTTGTACCGGTGGGTCGGGCCGGTCGGGTTCGTGATGCCGCTGACGGTGTTTTGGGTTGCGGCGATCACGTCGCCGGAGCCCAGTTGGAGGAGGTTGAGTTTGGCGCGCTCGGCGGCGTCGTAGAGGGCGGCGCTGGGGCCGTACTTGTCGATTGCGAACCAGGCGTCGGGGTAGAGGCCCTGGAGTTGTTCGAGCTTGTCGAGCGCCCACCAGGTGCCCGGTTGGTGGCCGCCGTCGACCATGGCCGTGAGGGAGGCCTCGCCGCTGCGGCCGTACTTGCGGGAGGCAACGATCGAGGTGTCGACGCCGTCGACGCCGGTCGCCACGCCGAAACAGACCCGGCCCGGCGTTGCGGGGGTCTTGTCCCACTCGGCGGCCTCGAACGCGGCTTTGGGGATGACTCGTTCGGTCGCTCCGGTGCGGCGGTTGCCGAACGCTCGGGCGAATTCGCCGGGTGAGTCGCGGAATTCTTCGCGGAATCGTTCGAGGTCGGAAAAGTCGAACAGGTGCCCGGCGCCGGGGTGCGTGGCGAAGATCAGGTCGAGGTCGTCGGGGTCGTCGTCGGGGCCGATGCCCCAGTCGAGGAATGCGGTTCGTTCGGCGGGGGTGGTCGAGCGGGCCTCGGCGAGCATGGCGTTGAGCGCGGTCGATTCGACGGTGCCCTCGGTCGACCAGTACCACGTTTGGGGCCGTTGGCCGGTTTTCATGCGGCGGGTGGTCATCGTCGGTTGGATGGCCTGTTTGAGGATCGTCGCGGCGACGATGGTGAAGAACCAGAATTCGTCTACGTCGACTTTGTCGCCCTGCTTGCCGTGCAGCGCGTCGGCGGTCGGCGGGAAGGGCCGGAACTTCGAGCCGTTGAGCAGCTCCAGCGCGGCGGACCCGTTGGACCGGCGCGGGGTTTTGGCCATGCCTTTCAGGGTGGATTCGCTCCACACGTCGGCCATTTCGAGGAACTTCTCGGTGGCGTGTGCGCCGGATTGGGCGGTGTACCAGGCGCGGCGGTTCTTGGTGAGTAGGGCGTTCTGGATGCTCGTGGACAGGGCCAGTGTTGTCTTGCCGGCCTGGCGGGGAACGGTCGTCAGGATGGTCGAGTAGTAGAACAATCCAGTGTCCGGCTCGACCTCCAGCGCTACGTCGGCGTCGTAGCGCTGCCAGGGGAGGAATGGGGTGCCCTGTTCGGCGGCAATCGCGGCGGCGTGGCCTCCGTAGGTTGGGCGGCTATAGTTCCGTTTCGTGGTCCCCTGGCGGGGCGTCGGCATCCGCTGGCTCGGACTCGAGTATTGGACCTCTGGCAAAGCCATTGAATAGCCGTTCTGTTTCGGGGGTGAGGGTGCCCAGGCCGCCGGCGTCGGTCTCGCTCGGGTCGAGCTGGTTCATCATGGCGAAGAGTTGCCCGGCTTCGTTGGCAATGGCTCGGCCTTTGGTGTTGCCCTTGTCGATGCTGACGGCGAGGGCAATGCACAGCTGTTTGATCGTGCGTCTGGCGCCGGTGAGCTGAGCGGCAACCTCGATTTCGGCGATAGCTGCCCGGGTCTCAAGCTCGGTCGGGCCTTGGCCGTAATTCCCGGTCAATCCCTGCGAATCCGCAGTGATTTGCAGGTCAAACAGGGTGCCTGTCTCAGTCATTTTCGGGGCCAGAATTTTCTTTTTTTGGGGGGTTGATGGGGAGAGGAGGACGGTGGACACTGGGGCGTCCAGCGTGCACGGGCCAGAAAAACGGGCCGTCTCGTCGTCGGCCTCACCACGGATCGACGCCCTCGGCGACCAGCTCGGCCGCAGCGGCAGCCTCGACAGGCAGCCTCGACTCCTCGGTGTCGGGCTCGCCGTAGATGGCGTACCACCTCGCGACATGGGCGAGCATGGAGGCTGGCCGCTCAGCGCGGATGCGCTGCTCGACGATGGCTCGGCCTGGGTCGCACGTGATGATCTGCCAGCCGAGCTTGCGGTAGTCGGCGAGGTCGTCGGGCCGGGGCACAGCATGGATCACCCAGACCGTGACACGTTCCCGGAGGCGGGTGGCTGCATGGATGGCTGCTGCCCTGGTCTTGCTGGCCACGTGTCGCACATGGTCGGGGTAGGTGTGCGTGAGGGTTGGCGGTATGGGCATGAGTGCGCGGGCGATGGCGTCCATGTCGACGGAGAGGTCGCTGGGCTTGGCGTGCTTGGCGATGTAGGTGGTCTTGCCGCCGGCAGGTGGGCCGATCACGACGACGACGGATGCACCGAACCCGGCTATCACGCGGTTCTGTCGCTTCGAGTTGCAGTGCTTGCAAGCTGGGCGGTAGTTCTCTAGAGTGTCCTCGCCGCCGTGGCTGTAGGGCACCAGGTGGTCTTTGGTGGTGGCTATGCGGGTGCAGCCCTTGAGCCTCAGGTGGCAATCGCGCCCGTAGGTGTCGAGCACCAGCTTGGTCATGGCTACCCCGGCACGACCGCCACGGTCACCCACGAGACGCCGTTAGGTGCACCGTGGGCGCTGCTCGGTTGCCCTCGCACCAGCGGTGCACGTCGAGCCACGCATAGCGCACGGTGCGGCCGACCTTGATGTAATTCGGGCCCTTGCCGGCCTTGCGCATCTTGGACAGTCGGTCGACGGTCACCTGGAGCCACTCGGCGACCTCGGCCGGCGTGGCCAGCGGCATCTTCGCGGCCATCAGCTCGCCACCCAGACACAGCACGGTTGGCGAACCGATACCGTGGAGTCATGCTCAACAACATCGATACCGCGCCAATTGCCCTGTACGCCCTGCTGGGGGTGACGGTGTACGTGATCGGTTTGGTACTGACGCTGATGATCTCCTACGCGATCATTCGCGGCGCTGTCTTGAGCGCCCTGCGCAAGCACGCGGAGGAAGTCAAGGTCGCGGCCCGCGCGGCGTCGGTCGGCCCCTACCAGCAGTAGCCACACGGCCCACAGAACAACCCCGACCGGGAGCGCAAACCAGACCGGGAGCGAGTCGACGGGGGTCATTCGACGCCTCCACAGTCGATGCAGTATCCGTCGCTGTAGCTGCATGGCGAGTTATCACGTTTGGGGCAGACAGCGAGGGCGACCTCGGTGGGAAACCAGCGCTCGATCAGCACCTTGGAGTACGCGCTTTCCGCGCTCTCCAACAGGGCCTCACGAGCTGCGAGGGTGGCACCCCGGCCCCGGGATGCGGAGAGGATTTGCGTAGCTGCTGTTCGCAGGTCGACGGCTCGCGATGCGCCTTCATGGTGCTTGGCCTCGGCGTTCAATGCCTTGTAGATCACGACCATCCGTGTTTGGATGCTCGCTTTGCGGAGGTCGGCGGGGGTGGTCATTTGGTTCTCCGTGCTGCTCGTGATTCGTGTACCTGGTCCATGGCGTGGGCCTCGCTGAATAGGTGCCAGAACGCTGTGTACTCCGCCTGCTGATCGGTGGTGAGCGCCTGGCGAGGCGGTCCATAAAGGCCAAGGTCAACACACCGACGACCGTTGATGCGCTGGAGCCGTTTCCAGTGCTCGCTGCGCATCAGCACGTTGGTTCCAGCTGCTCGGTGGCCTGCTCGTTGGCGAACGCGAGGGCCTCATCGAACGTCGGGAAGAATGCGCCTACCTCGGTGCTGATGCACGTGGCGAACCAGCCGAGGCCGTAGCCCGGTCCTCGGCCCGTCCCAGCCCGCTCGACGCGCCAGCGTTGACCTTGCGCTTTCGGTAACGTCGGCGAGGTGTGTGTCGTGGTCATTGTGTTGCTCCAGTCGTTAGCTGCATTGAAACGATGACGATGGCGAACGCGAGGATGATGGCCGCGTTAGTCAGCCAGAGGATTACCGTGAGCTGGTCGGCGAGCCGTTCGGACCGGATCGAGAACCGGTGCCGGGCGGGTGCCTCGTAGGTGCGTCGGCGACTCATGACGCGGTCTGCTGCCGGGGCGGGCGATCTCCGCACACGGCGCAGCACGTGCCGTCTGCCACCAGCTCGTGACGCCGCTTGAGGCGTCCGCAACCGACCCAGTCGGGTCTCGGTGCGGCAGACGCGCCAGCGTCCCGGAGGGAGTCGCCGGAGGCGTCCGTGTTGCTCTCGCGCTCATGCGCACGTTCAGGAACAGTACTTAAGTCTTTAACTGTTAAGTAAGTAGTTCTCTTAGTTCCTAGTGGAACCTCATATGTCGCCCCGTTTGTCGCCCCGTGAAAATCCCCCCATTCAGAGGCCTCCGGGCAGGGGATGGGGTCGCCGTCCTCGGGCATCGGTAACTCCGGTCGACCGAACTCACGCTGCCACCCAAAGTTCAGGTCGTAGACGACGGGGCGGCGGTCGGCCCTGATGTGCGAGAGGGTGCGTTGATCGCCTTTGTGCATTAGTTCAGCGGCCTCCAACTCACGGTAGGAGCGCTGGATACTCCGACGGTCGACACCGAGTTCGGCAGCGACCTCCCAGAGGTTGCGGTACGCGCTTGAGCCGTCCTGACCCGCAACGTTGGCGAGCTTGAGGAGCACGCGGGTTGCAAGGGGCTTCATAGCGTCGTACGGCAGATTGTCCAACCACTCGGCAGCTTGCCAGCTCAATGCTCAGGCTCGGCATCCTCGGGAAGGAATAGAAAAGCGCCGCGCAGCCCGGGCAGCTGATAGGCCGGCGTGAGCCGCCCCTCAGACACTTGACGCGAGATGGCCGACGGCGTGAGGCCGCGACTTTCAGCTAATTCTGATGTCGTAATGAGTTGGAGCATTCCCCTAGAGTCTCACAAGGTTAGATATTCTGACAACTACTCGATACGGCGTGTTGCATATTCTCACTACCTTGTGAGAGACTCCACGAATGACGATGACGATGACCCGAAAAATGGCCTTGCAGTTCACGCTGGGCGATCGAATGAAGAAGAGCTTGAAAGTCGCCCAGGTATCCCGGTCCGAGATTGCGCAGTTCATGAAGGTCGCCGAGGCAACCGTCAGCACGTGGATGAACGATGGGCACGCGCCCTCGCACCAGACGCTGATGCTCTGGGCCATGAAGACGGAAGTTGACCTGGTGTGGCTGGAAACGGGAAAAGAAGAAGCCCCGATCGACGCATTGTCGACCGGGGCTAGTGTGCGCCCGAAGGGATTCGAACCCCCAACCTTCTGATCTAGGGTCGTGGTTTTCGCCACTATTCAATACCGATCGGCAGTGTTCAGTTTTCTCCGTCTGATCAGGCTTTTGTGTACTCCCGTTGCCAATTGCCGCACTGGTCCGGGAGCCCCATAGTGGCGAACGCAATGTGGCGAATGGCGGGCCAAAGTGGCGAACCGTCTTCACCTACCGCGACGGCGACATCGCCAGCTACCCTCACGCTTACGGTAGCAAGCGCTTGATTCAAGCAGTGCGCCCGCCAACATCCGGAATTCAAGACCCGTGCTCTCCTCCGTGTAAATGCGGATGTCGCCTTCCGTATTTTTATGAAATATGCAGTGATGGTGCGGGGACGAACGTGGAGATCGTCTGGCGCACGTTGGCCGACGCCGCGCTGGACGATCAACGAGACTGGGCCAGCATCGGCGCTATCGCCGACGCGGCTGCCGTAGCGCCGTCCACCACTCATCAGGCGCTGGGACGACTTCTCGACATCGGAGCCGTTCGTGCCAATTCGCGTCGCGGTTACACCGTCGTCTCTCCCGAAAAACTTCTCGAAGCCTTCGCCGCTCACCGCAACCTACGTGCCGACACGATGGTGTCAACAACCCTTCCCGCTACCCAAAACCTCCTTGACGAGGTCGACTACGCACTGAGCGGCAGCCGAGCAGCCGTCCACTACCTCGGAGGGCGCAACACGGTAGCCGATCTCGGCCGACGGATCGTCTACACCGCCCAAGCACTTGCGCAGGCTGACCTTCCTATGGGCGATGAGGTCATCATCCTCTCCGAAGATCCGGTCGCGGCACGCACCTGGCGATCCGGATACGCCAGCCTCGCGCAAACCTACGCCGACCTGTGGGCGAGCCCAGGATGGCAAGCCGCCGAGTTCACCGGTGCGCTGAAAGTAAAACTATTCGCCGACGCCGATTGGGAGCAACGCACCAGTGCCTAACCTCTACGAAGACGGGCACGGAGTCATCCACGCACTCGTCGACCGGCTGGGTCACGACCTCGAGCCGTCGATTCTCATCGGCGGGTGGGCAACGTTCGCTCGAGTCGGAGGCGAAATCAGCCTCGACATCGACTTCATCACCTCCCAGGAGTGCCTCCACAAACTCGAACCGCTGATGACAGACCTCTCGCCCAGCAATAACCACCAAGGACGAAAGCTCCGGGCAACGATCGACAACGGTCACCTCGACATCTACCGGCCCTACGAATCTCAACTCGGTGGCAAGCTGCGGCTGAAAGTAGAGGTGCTCGCCGAATACCCCGACGAGCTCTCGTTCGAGAAGTGGACCCTCCTGCGCCTCGAGGCCCACATCGCGACCAAGATGGCGGCACTCCTCGACCGGCACTTCTCCGAGAAGGGCCAGAAGGATGCTCGTGAAATTCTCGCGCTGATGAAGCTTGAAGGTGTCGAGCCAGCAATCGCCGCCGAGATCCTCCACCGAGCCTCCACCGTGGACATCCAAGACCTGCCCCCCATGATCAATGGCGCCTTCGACTTGATAGGCAATGTCATCCGATTGTCAAAGACCGACCAGAAGCTCGTCACCACAGCAAAGAAATCATGGGTGCACGAACTGCAACTGCGCGCCTTGTCCCCGCAGTCAGAGCGCCCCCGGCTGTGAATGTCCGTCCTCCAAAGCCAGCAGTTCTGCAGCGGACTGGTTGAGCTGCCGCGGGCCAACACATTCGCATCGGCACCGCTGAGCTCCACGCGGTATCCGCTCCCCCACGTCCCGAGAACTCGCATCCGCCAACCGCCCGCAAGGTTCGCCTATGACGGCGAAGGGGAAGTCGGCGCCCACATCGACACAACCGATCAAATCGAGGGCAAACGCCTTCGACCATCACTGCATCCGCGCCAGCGCCCCTTCGGCCTCCCACCACAGCTCGGGTTGAGCCGGTAGGCGTCATAAGGTCAAGTTTGAAGACTGGCCACCAGCTGAAGCCCCTTGAGCTTGAAGGACTTGGTTTCGATTCCTTTGATGGTGTCTCCGAGGAGCCGGTTCAGAATGTATGTGTGGGCATCGGTGACGGTGAAGGTGGGCTGGCCGCGCCCCCCGGAGGCTATCCGTGAGTACTCACTACCGAGGGACTGAAGGAGGGTTTTCATGTGATCCGTGGACAGGTCCTCGCCGCGGCTGTGGATGAGTGCGACGACTTGACCAGTGTTCGCTCCAGACGTTCGGAGCGCTTCGAGTAGCTCGTAGGAGAGTTGCCAGCCGGTTTCGATCAGCGTGTTGGCGATGTCGAAGGCTTCTTTGCGGGTGGCTTCGGCGAGATAGGAGCGAAGATCTGATACGACACCTCGGCGGATGTCGAGTTGGATCGAAGGCCGTCGAAGCAGTGCGGGAACGTGACCCGGGGTGAGGATGCTGGGCGAAGCGAAGGTTGCGAAGTTTCTTGATGCTTCGATGGTTGCGGCAAGGGTTTTCCAGTCGATCATGAGACGTTCGTCGAACGTGGAGGCGTCGTCGGGCACCAGGTGGGCGCGTATCAGCTTCGCTATCAGATCGCCGGATTCAGGTTGGATCCGTTCTGTGGGGATCGTTTCAGGAGCGATGCTTCTTGCGATGCGGATTCGTACGGTGACAGAAGGAAGCTCTGAACGTGCGTTCAGAACGGCCAGGGCTACATCGAGTCGATCAGGTGCGGGGTACGTTTCCCACGTGGTGATCTTCTTGGCCTTGTTGAGCAAAGCGGCTAGGGAGGCGTCGAGCCCGTATTCCGCAAGATAGGTGGAGACGTTCTCGAACGTGGGGTCTGTCCTGAGGTGGGCTGCAAGGGACGGCCAGACTTCGGAGGGTACGTCGTCGAGGCGTGGGACCTGGAATCGGGCGTCAGTTTTTCTGACAACCTCGTCAACGAGTGTCGAGCTCGCGCTTTCGACGATATCAATGAGGATGGCTGTGAACGCCTTCGGGTCGGAGACCATCAGAACCGAGTTCGGCGGTGTCGTTGCGAGGGCGAGGAAGGCGCTCAGCTGCTCGATCGCGTACTGGTAAAGAGCCGTGTCCTTGCGGAGAGTGTCAAGGGCGATAGGCCCCGAAGGGATGAGGATCCGCAAGTTAGGTTCGGTGAGTGAGAACAGGTGCAGTTCCACGGCGGTTTTGCGTGCGGTCGCGTTGAGTGGTGCGAGATCGGTGAGTGTGGCGCCGGCGGCTTTGACGACCCCGAGGACGATGTGTGCTGCTTTATCGGACGTCGGTTGTGTGACCGCATCCATGCGATAGTACGTCGCTTCGATTATCGATGCGACCTCGTCGTCGGTTTCGTAGTGTGAGTGTGGCAGTGCGCCGAGAACGGCGTTGATCGAGTCAGTCTGCGAGTCGGTGCCGAGTCGCGGGGACGCAATGTACAGGAGAACCCCTTTCCAGTGGGGTGCCATCGCTGCGAGGAGCGCGTTTGGGTGGGCACCATGTGAGGTGTAAGTATCCAGGAATTCCTGCTCTTGTTCGTCGAGGCGCGACAGCCGATACGCAACAGCCGAAGCTGCCTCGGGCCGGTGTGAGAGAAGGTAGTCAAGGATGCTGACGTTGAAGATGCTGGCGTCGTTGAAAAGATCAGCGACGTCGCTCGTAGCAGCACCCTGCTCTCTTAGGATCTGCGCAACCTCGTCTTCGCCGATCTCGTACGTCATGTCGGGCTCGCCCGGCTCTATGCACCGCCGGATGTACTCCATCGCGTCCGGGCCGAGATGATTGCCGTAGTAGCTGGCCGTATAGAGCGCGAAGTGGGATGTGAGGAAGCCATGTCGGACCATCTCACGCGCTAGGTCGGATTCCAACGTCGCATCGATGACGCTGTCGAAGGAGATGCTCTTGGCAACGGGAGCACCCGTCGAGTCGTTTAGCGCGAAAGGAACGGGGTTGACAGCGAGCTGTGCTTCCTTAGCGAGCGTCTGCCACGTGTGGTGCCGAAGAAACTCGAGATCGTACTGGGCCTGACGAATATTCGCGTCGATCTTCGCCAGGTCAGCAGTCTCCCAATCGTCATCGTTGATGGTCGTCCGAAGAACCTGGCTGAGCTGGTCTGTGGAGAAAGACAAGTCGATGGCCGTTTGGTATCGACTTACCGGGTTATGCAGTCTGATGGTCTGCGAACCTTCCGCAACAATTTGCGCCCAGACGTTCGGTTCCTCCATGTTTGCGCCTGTCGCGGGCGTTTGGAGCTCCACTGTTGCCTGAGGGTTGGAGGCTTGCGCTGCCGCGCGCAGAAGCCCGGCGAATTCCTCAAGTTGTCGGCCCAGTCGTCGAGCTCGCGCCTGTGCCGTGGACTCCTGCCTCCGCAACTGGCGCAGCTGCATAAGTCGTGTTGTGCCCGCCGCTATGTTCTCCTGAACGAGGGCTCTCCATACGGAGTACAGCAGATCGAGTGAGCTCTCCCGGTGCCGGATTTTCTCAAAGTCCGCAAGGTGAGTGTTCTTATAGAGAACAATCGCAAACACCAGGTCGTCGTCGATCCCCGGGATCCGGTTCTCCGTGACAATGAGCCGATTTCGGTACACCTCGAATTCATTTCGAATGTTGTGGATCATTCGCATATCGGCCACATGCCGGGCGGCGAGTCGGATGAGCGTTGGATTGATCTCGAAGTCGTCGCTCGCCATTGCACCGGACATGATGTCTCGAGCGTTATCGGCGCTGACGAATGGAACCACTGGGATGATGACGTCGAAAAACTTGGTGCGGCTCGCCCTTTTCAGAGTCGATTTAGCGCGGTCGGTCACTGGCATAGGGTCTGTGGGTGGCTTGACTTCGGCTTGGGATCCGATCTCTTCGAACACGCTGTCCCGGATCGCGTAGACGAAGACGATTCGCCGCCCGATCTGTGTCGATTCATTCAGGAGGCTGTTGAGTGCGCGCAGGGTGTCGAAGACCTGCACGTCCTCGAATCGGTCAATGTCCTCGATCAGGACGATGTCGCGGCGACTTGCTTGGAAAAAGTAGACAATTTCGTCGAGGTACTCGTCGAAGTAGGTTTCGGATTGCTTCGACAATGTGATCGTCGCCGGTCCAGTTTGCACGGAGGCGCTCAGCGCAGGCCGACCTCGCACGATGACGAGCACGGTCCAAGTTGCGCCCACCATGGAAGCCAGGAGTAGCCCGTACGCGACCCATTGCCGCCAAGGAATGGGAAGGAGCGCTTCGACAAGTGATTGGATGAGGCCGAGGCCGAACAGGAGAACGAACGCTGCGGCGCCTCCGATGCCGGCGATCACCCAGTCACGGCGCTTATCCGGCACGCTGGCTCGACGGAATCTCGATTGTGGCACCTTGCTGGCCGGAAGACGGTAAAGGAGCTGCTTGACGAGTTCCTTCTGGATCTGGTTCGTGCGAGACAACACCCCACCCGAATAACCGGTGTCCGGAACATCCGATGCAATGGTCGAGAGCGACAATTCGACCACTCGACGACTGTGTGTGTCCCTGAGACTGGACAGGATGCTGCTCTTACCCGTTCCATACGCACCGGTGAGAGCGATGTTCTTCGTTCCGTCAGTGTTCAGCGCTCTCAACAACAGGTCCGCGTACAGCTGGTGCTGATCACCGTCGAACTGGGGTGCCAAGCTCCTGATATACAGGTTCCCACCTGCCCCATGACCAGACCCGGGCAGAGGAGGTAATACGTTCTCGGACATGCGTTCATCGTATGGTCGGAAATCACCCCGCATGCACGAGGCGCGATATGCACGACGCAGTCGAGCACGGCTGGGCACGCGCTGAACGGGTAGGCCAAATTTGCAATCGATCTCAGGCCGCTGTCTCGCAAGACAAGCGTTGCCGCCCATCTCGTCGTCGCGACGCCGGCACTGCCTGGCGTCACGAAAAGTCGCGGACCGGTGATTCCATCAACTATGTCTCGCAGGTTGCTGGTTGGATGGACCTTTCCATCGTTACTTGCGAGTCAACCTGAGGTGGTCTGGAAATTCACAGACGCGCGACTACTTCTTGGAGAGCAGCTTCGCACCGTCAGGTCGCTGAAGTTGAAGGCGTCGCAACACATCGGCGCACCAGCCCCTAACACGTAGGGCTGCAGGGTCTTCACAGATCAACGTCAATGGAATCATCAAGGCCAAGCAAGCATGCCCAATCGACATGGGTCAGGAGCTTATAGAGATCCGTACGCGCAGCATAAGCAACAACGTCGCCCTTGAACCCAATCGGTGGTTCGGCAAATTTTGACCAACTCTGCTCGATCAGGCCGTAGACGAATTCGGTGGGCGCGGCCGAGATTCGACCCCGCAGCACGATGTTCAGCGAAATCTCCGGATCCCTCCAATAGTAGGGAGCATCCTCGTCATTGTCGAGAACGTCACCACGGAGAGTCTGCAGGAAATCACGGTATTCGACCACGACCCACCGACCCGCATGCGATCCCGGCACCAGTGTTACTTCCCCCGCCAGTAAGGCAGCTTCCCCTGGAGCATCGAAAGTTGAACCAAAGTATTCCTGATTCAAGAGGGCACGGATTTGAAACCCTTGCTCCCACGGAACGGGCGACGACTTTAGAACTTCAAGCTTTATCTCTGGTGATGTTTCACTGAAATGCAACCCCCCATCGGAGCTGATGTCCATTGGGCCTTGTTGTGCAACATCGTCGAAGAAGCCTGTCGATGCGACGTAGAAGGTATAGACCCGTTGCTCGCCGTGAGCATTAGGATCTTGGTCATCTCCAACGTCCTCGGTAACACGAACGTAATCACCCGGCTTCACAAACCACGTTGACATTAGTCTGGCCCTCCACAGACATTCCCACCTGGCCCAGTCACTGAGCTCACCTGATTGACAGTGCATGTCGGAGTGCTTGATCCCACTCATCGAAGCGTTGCACGCTGTCGCGGGCGGGAAGGGGCGCGACCCGCCACACAACCCGTGCGCTCACAGTGCTCGAATAAATGGCGCATGAGTGCTGAATCTGCCCGCCGCGGTCACGCGTCAGGGACCATTCCGTCTCGTCTTCTCGCGTGAGGGTTACGGTAACGCCGTCGTTATCGATGTCGACGCACTCACCAATGGCCATGGCTGGTCCCTGAATCATGCTGGCGATTATAGGCTCCTTGACACGCGAAGCTCGTCTTCGGGACAAACGGGGTTTCCCCGATCCTCTTAGATCAAAACATGACGGCTTGAGAAAGTCATCGCGTCAGGGTTTTTCTGAGGGCCGAATCAGCCGGTGTCAAGAAATATTGAAACACGCCGTGTCTGACAGACGTTCCAACTGAGCCCTGACGTTCCGTTGGGGGTACACGCTATACCGACACATCGAACGCCGCGGCCCTGCTAGGCCCACCAGGGTCGGTCCTGATCGAGCAGGACGACAATTGGGGAAGCCGGCTGGCGAACGCCGCTACTCCTCCGAGGCCCAATGCTCGAACTGGCCACCATGAACGACCCCATCGGCATCATCGACGAGGCGGTGGTTCTCCCCGAACTCACCCCCGCATAAAATAGAAAAGCTGAACCGCACTGTGTTGACGACGATGACCAGCAGGTAGAGCGGCTTAGCCTCCGGCGAACCAAAGGAGCATCATGAGCGACACGAACGCACGACGGTTCCTCGATGCATTTCATGCGATAGAGCAAGTTCTCCGGGAGCGTTCCACGAAGCCGTTCACTAAGAATGAAGAAGGGTTCAGCAACCTCGTTCGTGATTCTAAGGAGCTCACGGAAGGGCAAAAGCAACGACTCCGCCAGTACTCTCGCCTTCGCAATGCGATTGTACACAACCCATACGAAGATGGGCTCGTTCCAATAGCCAGTCCCCGTAATGACGTGGTGCAGTGGATGGAGGCGCAGGCCATAATCATTGAGCGCCCGCCGTTGGTGAAAGATGTGCTCAAGCTCCGAGACCCACAAGTGCTCTCCGAGGATGACGACGTGAGCATATTCTTGGCGCTTGCTGGAGAGCCGACAAACTTTTCACAAGCACCCGTCCGGGATGTGAGCGGTAAGCTGCGGCTCATCACGACCAACTCTGTTGCACGATGGGTCGCAGAACAGTACACGCCGGGCATGGGTGTTGTGTTGGACAACGCGCGCGTTCGCGATTTCACGAGGTTTGCCGAAGACGGCGACAGGCTCGTTCTCAAGCCGAGAGACCTGCGGGCAGTAGAAGCCGCACGAATCTTCGGAGGGAGCGCCGGCAACCCTCCGGCGGCCATCGTCCTAACTGAGCACGGCAAAGATTCCGAGACTCCATTAGGGATGTGCGTCCAGGCCGATGTCGCTGCGCTACTGCGTAGCCTGGGCGTTTAACTGCCCGGAGCGCTCCTCGCACTCGCGTCCTGTTCAGTTCAGCGTCTGACGCCAGAGTTTTGCGATCGTGCCCCGATTGTCACGGCCGCCGACATTCAGACACGTTGGCCGCGAGTTTTTAGACGAAGGGGTTTCGTTCACGGCTTCTGAGCAGGATGCGCGGCAGATGCGAGATCAGTCGCCGCGGTCTCGGAATCCACCGTTTTAGCCACGGCCGTTCGAGCCTCTCAATAATGGACGCGTCGAACGTCGAAGCCCTCAGGAACACAGCCAAGCCCGAGCACCCAAGAATCTAAAGCCGCATGGGCGGCCGTCAGCGTCAACACCTGCCGGCGCTCAACCACGACGGTGTGCTCCCCGCCGAACACTGCGACCATCTCTGAACTCCCACCAGGAATCCCGAGTATCGCCATCGCGTTCGTATCTCCAGCGATCGAAAGCTCCACGGTGCAGGCGTCCGGTTCGCCATAGACCTGAAACCAGCGCCCCGAGCCCGTATCGCCACAGACCGCCCACGGGAGTCCGGTTCGGGCGTTGACGACGGACACGAGATCGTGGAGAAAAACGGCCGACCACGCCGTGTGCTCGATCGGTGTGTGCGCAGCCGTCCACCACCAGCTTCTCTCCTCAGGCATCACGTCGAGGAGCGCCCCGAGCTCAGGGTCAAAGGTGAAGTTGAGGAGGGCAAGCGATCCAGTCGTCGTAGTCATGGTCGCAACATGCGCGGAGGACGCCGCATATTTTCCGGCGTGCCAAAGGCAAAACGGACCACTCCCCCGTCAGATCAACGCAGCTCTGAAAACGATTTTTGCCACGCGGCGCGAACTCTGCCGGGCAAAATCAAATCCGGCCATACCCTCAAGCACAAGTCACAGTTCATGAGCGCGAGGTCTTCCGCATCATTGAGCGCTTCCCGCATGATCGCGGCATACCAGTCCATCACCGACGCCGGATCGTCCAGCCGCACCGGCCGCCGACTCGACCAGGCCTTCGAGAGAATTGGCCACCCAGATGCTGCGAAGCTCCCAGTAGCTCGGACGAACGCCTGGCGGGACAGGATGCGACCTGTCATATATCGCCGGGATTCTCCTAAGACCATCATGCGCGGCGGCACCTGGGCTGCCGCGCATGACTTCAACATGAAACCCCGGCCCGCTGTCCTCTATGCCTATGCAATTGCCACGAGCCGGGACGAGCTGGTTTTCTATGCACTCCACGTGGACGGCTCGGCTTCTGCGTCCGTTCGCGCCGGCGCGGCCTGGGAACCGTGCACAGGCGCCTTCTTTGAAATCGGGTCACCGGCCATCGTAGCCTTCGAGCGCGGCACCTTTATAGGTGAAAATGTCCTCGAGAATGCGGTCAGAATCCTTGGCCCTCAGCAGCGGGCCGCGTCGTGACCTACGAATCGCACATCACGGCCAAGACCCCGGTCGGTGAATATTTGGTGCAGTGCGCCAGTCGCCCGCTGGTCCGGGTCCTGGTGGGCCCCGGCGGCCTTGGCCGTGCGTTCCCCGAGCCCTGGCTTCGGCCAGCGCCGGAATGGTCGGGAGAGTACTTGGACCAAATGCTGATCTCGGTGGGCGACCACTGGACGATGACAGCCGAGGGGCGCAGAGGCCCAGTCACCGTTCCGTGGGGGCGGGTGCTTTCCATAGAGGCTGTCGCACAGACGGTCGAAGTGCTCCTGAATGGCTCCCCGTTTGGCCAGTATCGGGTTTTCAGTTTGAAGGAGCACGTGGTCGTTTGGCTGAACGGCGATGGGGCGCGAGCGGCGCGCGCACCAGCGCTCGAAACAGAGGGAATGGAATTCCGAGGCGATGGGCGCGCCCACGAAACTTCAAGCTTTGCCTTTGCCGTCGGGGCACGGGGGTCGCTCACATGGGCCGGTCTCGACCCGGACGAAGGCGTTCCCGGTTTCTCGATGGAAGCCCCCGCGTATCGAATCGACTGGATCTCGCCCGTACAAATGCGTCGACAGCCGCTCGATCGGTAGGTGACGGTCGGCGGGACGCCGGGCGCCCGGGCGCACAGAAATCCGTTGTGGATGTTCGCAACGCCGGCGGTGCGCCCAGCTCTTCGGTAGCCGACGGTGCGCCCAGCGCTTCGAAGCCCTGATGCGCCCGGATGGTTGAACGGCGCGTCCCGACATTCGGCAGCACCGTGTGCGTCAGACGATATTCGGCGCGCCGCCACCTCCGACCAACCCTGTGCCGCGCATGCAAGGTCCATGACAATCACAGCCCAGCCCACCGTCGAACTTTTTCGCATCGTCACGACCACGGAGGTGATCCTGGTCGTCCGCAACTGGGTGACGGGAAAATCCATCGCCTCCCCTAACGAAGACGTCCCCTACGCAATCGTTGATGCTGTTCGCCTGGTGCCCGGAGAGGCCGCGTCCGTCACCTTCGTCGACGTCGACCATGCCGACCAGCCGATCTCGTTCAAGGGCGGCATCGTCAAGTCCATCGATCGCCACCCCTTTCTCGGGGTCTAGGTTTAGCGGCGGCGAGGGTCGCCGAGCCATTCCCACACCCCGGTCTCGAGGTCGAAACTGGCCACGTTACCCAGCTCGCCGTCGCAGGCCAATGAATAGACCCGCGTTCCAGTGGTGGTGACCGTTTCGTCTTTGACGTGGATGTGGCCGTGTATGAGGATCTCCGGTTTTACAGCCTCGAAGAGGCGCGTAATTCGTCGACGACTGACGGCGCTGTAGGCGAGCTCCGTTGAGTTCCAGCCCATCGGGTTGGCGCCGATTATCCGTTCGACAAGCGGGGTGCCGCCGTTGATCGTCTCGTGAGTCAAAAGGACGTCGACGGGGCCCCCGGCGATCGCCTGGTCGACTTCAGCGTCGGTGGCCACCTCCTCGTAAAACCACGTTTGACCCGGGACCCGATCCGAAAAGTCCAGCGAGGCCGCTCCGCCGAAGCTCAGGAACGACCGTCCCGCAAGCGTGAACCGGTAGCCTCGCGGCATCATGAAAACCGTCTCGGAAACTTGCGCGATGCCTCCCGGGTTCTTTCCGAACTCAGAATTCAAGTTCGTCCAGTGCTCGTGATTTCCGGGCGTTACTAGGAGTCGTTCGATGCCTGCACTCTTGCACCAGAAGTCGACCGTGCCCAGAAACCCTTTGCCTCGGATCGGCGGCCAGAAGCCGAAATCGCCCGCTTGCAGGACCGTCCGCAGGCCTGAGATCTTCCGAGCTACGTGCGGCAGGATCTCGCCAGTCCATCGGGTGTCGCCGTGGATGTCGCCAAGTACAGCGACCACTTTCTCGTCGGGCAACGTCAGATCATTAGTCATGCACCCATCATGCGCGGCACACGCCGTGTCAGGGTGGCAGGCCGGAGGTCGGGACGAGTGGTTGGGTGCCGCGCATGGGATTGGTGAGTGGATAAGGTGAACATGGACGACGACTTCTTGACGTTTTTCAGACCAGAGTTCAATCACGTCCTCGATATCAGGAAGACCCCCTCCGGCTGACTGATCCCGATCTAGGTTCCGACCTCCTCCGCGATGCCGCGAAGCGACTTGTCAACGTGTACGCGCAGCGCCTGGACCAGGCCTGGGTCGAGGGCAATGGGTGACCCTCGCGCGTTTCCGGAAGCACGAGCGGCTTGCGTCGCGTACAACGCTGGTGATATCACTCTCGATGAACTTACCGAGCAGCTATGCGCACTCCCGATCCTCCAGCAAGCACCGCTGCCAGACGCAGCCTGGTACATACTCATCAGTGATGGACCGATCAGCAGATTTCAGGAAAGCCACCAGGATCGGCTGGTCACCGGCGCAGAATACGAACATGTCATTAACGCGATGTTGGATGCCGGGCATGAAGCCTGAGGGGTATTGAGCCAGAGGTACCGCACCGAGATTCTCCGTGTGCGGAGCGGCCCGATGCCGGTGTGGGCACCGGGCCACTCCGCAGGTCACCCTCTGGGTGCCATTGGGCTACCCCTCGTTGTCGTCGTGCTCCGCCACAAGCTCCCTGAGCACTCCGAGGGCCACCTTCCATTGGCTACGAATGGACGCCGTTGACGCGAACGTGAAGTCAACGCCCAGCGATACTCCCGTTCGGTCATCCGTCAGCGACCGGTACTCATATAACTCATCGGTGTGCACGGTTACGCCTTCAAAAATCAGCTCATCCTCCGCCTCATCGATCTGCTCCGAGAAGGCCACGGCAACTTCATGCTGCCAATCCGCGCTGAAATCGGCGCTGCATTCGAGAATCTGCTCGATGCGATCGAGCGCTTCCGCCGTACCTTCACGCTCGTCTCGGCGGTAAGCGAAAACGAGGAATCCAATGCTATCCAAGCAG
The DNA here is from genome assembly GCF_002929785.1 of Cryobacterium sp. Y62. Lineage (NCBI taxonomy): Bacteria > Bacillati > Actinomycetota > Actinomycetes > Micrococcales > Microbacteriaceae > Cryobacterium > Cryobacterium sp. Y62. The sequence continues at coordinate 21,541 of NZ_PJJK01000115.1, forward strand.
TCTGCAACGACACCGTTCTTTGCCTCTCCGGAGAGAGGGGCCGGGAATTCGAACCTGCTCGTGCACCCATCTCGCTCATCGAAAGTCCAGGTGTTCATGTTGTCACGGTGGTTTCTCCAGCTCGTGACCTCGCCCGTGCGCCAATCAACTTCAAATCCGTCCTTGTAAACGGTGCCGAAGCCATCCCGCTCGAGGTCGGCGTCGTACGCATGGAAATTGTTCGTGACGGAGGACCTGAAATCTGGTTGCCTCCTGACCTCGACGGGAAGACTCGGTGCCGTTGGACCGTCGCTCGTGCAATCGGGTTCTGACATGGTCAAATTCTTGGTCGGCGCAACCCGCGCCTGAGGGTCGAGGCCGACTCGCCCGAAGGGCTCGATCAAGATGACCTCAGCCATGACAGAGACGAGATTAGCGGCCATTCTTATTGCAGACATGTGTGGTTTTCCTTGTGGGTTCGTGTGGTGAGGCCACCCGGTGGTGGCTCCAGTGGTGCTTGGTGATGTCATGCGCGGCAGGCAAGCGCTCTGGCCTTCGCAAGGATGAGGCAACAGACGCGGCACCAGCTTGCGAGGTGAATCGCCCCGAGATTTCGGGCAGTCCTGTCCCTACTGTCAACGCGAAGTCAGGCTGGGACGGCACCCGATACCAGTGCCGGCGCATCCCCGCCGGCGCAGACGAGCGGCTTCGCGCGCAACGCCGACTCGGCCTCACCCGTCGACAAGGGAGCCGGGCAGATTCTCCGGAGCAGATGACGGCCCGATGCAAGTCCGTGGCGAGGACTTCTGCTTGCCCGGCTCGTGCGATGACTCGTGTCGCCTGCTGGCGAATAGATGCGTTCCGCAGTCGAAGTTGGGCGCGCTGCGTTGCAGACGTGGGCCCTCGTTCGTCAGTATCAAGTGGCGAACACGAACCCACGCACCGCTGCGCTCGCCTTATGCGTCCTGACCCTAGGCGGGAGCACTCCCGTCGTGGTCCCACGCTTCGTCGGCGACCAGAGTCCCAAGGAGCTGGTCGAGGTGGACTGGGACCTTGCGAATGTTGCGTCCGTTCCGCTTGATGAGGACGTCGTGGCGCCCCTCCTTTTGTCCGGCTTCAAGGTACCGAGGGTGAATCAATTTCTCATTCCACAAACTTTTGAACGTCGTCACTGCCGAGGAACCAGCCGGGATAACCGTGGGGTGGTACTTCTGGGCTACATCAAACGAATTCCTCGCATTGAGAAGTACTGCATTCAGGTCGCCGCCTCGTGGGTGATGTAGAAAACCGATGGCTGAGCCCAGGGGATGTGCCTTCCCGTCGCCGTCAGTGCGCCAACCAAGTGCTCGATTTTCAATGGTGTTCCCTATGGGGAAAGGAGGCTTCGATGCGTCAGTGAAGTTCTCGATGTGCGCGTAGCCACCGGCCAGCGTATCTTTCAATGCCTCGAGCACGGCCAGCCCAGGACTCTGTTCACTCTGGCTCTGGAACGAGGTCGACACCATGCGCGCAACGCGAGCCGGTAGGGAATCGAGATTCTCGGGGTCCAGCAGGCGCAGCATGCCTGCATCACCGACCAGCCCGGCCAGGATTGTCAGCGGCACGAATCCGAGCATCAGGTCTACGGCCATCTCGACGTGCCGGGCGTCAGACTTTCCCTCGATTTTCACCGTGGCCATAATCGTGGTGGCGAGTCTGAAGTAGGAGGCGCGATAGGACTGCGTGACCTCGTCCCCAGCACGGTTGTCGTCCAGTCCGGCACTGGGACTGCGGTCGATGGAGTCAATCATTTCCGTCCAGGTCGATACCGATGCCAGATGCTGGAAGGCCTGCACTCCTGCTGCCATCAACCGACCCGGGGCGCGGTTGTCATCTCGGAATCGGTCCATTCGTTGCCGGGCGTCGTCGCTTCGCAGCGAGCTTTGGCCCAGGTTGACGATAACGGTCCGGTCGCGCACAGAATTAATCGTGTGCGGGTTTTCGGCGGTCACGAGGAGCAGCGCGTGCGGTACGAAGACCTCGCGGGCCTTCAAGTCCACCCCCGAGCGCCGCTTGGACGACTTGTTGAAGACCGCCCGAATGATGTCGCCAATCTTCGCCAGTTCGAGGGCGTATAGGCGTTTGTCGGGTGAAGGCGCCAAGTCGTCCATCACCCAGACGTTCGATTGTGCAATCGCCTGCTCAACCCCCGTGGCGGTATCTTTCATGGAGCCCGGAAGTTTCTTCGCGGTCCAAGTCCCTATTTTCTGGTGGAATGAGAGGATTTGAGAAACGGTCCAGCTCTTCCCATTTCCTGGGGGTCCTTGAAAGTAGATGACCGTGGTGCAGTCGATAGGCACTGCCGGGCGCAACCCCGCGGCCATCACCACAGCCGCGACATTCACGTCCGTCCACGGCGCAAGGTCGACGTAGTGTTCCCGCAGTGACCGAAGGTCGTTTCTGACCTGGTCCCGCCACTCATCCGAGTCAACGACTCCGTGCGTGGGTGGAAGGCTGAAACTCGATGCTCCAGGAAGCACATTCTCAGTGACCCCGGCTATCGTTTTCCCGCGGTCCGCGTCATTGAACGCCAGCACGGTTCTTCCGGAAATGAAACTACAGATGTTTGAGTTCTCAGCGGGAACATATCCCATAGTGGCCCACGACACGACGTGCTGGACGGGCACATCGGTGTTGTCCTTGATGGCCGAAAGCCATTTTCCGGCCGGCGGCCACTCCGGGTGCATCAGTACGGCATTGGGAATGCTGGCATTTCGTTTGTCCCATTCCTGGGGCGGATACATCAGCAGGGCGGCGGGGCCCGTCACGACTGCACGCTCAGTTTCCCCGTCCTGATTCAGCCATTGGAGCTCGATGCGGCAGGTTGACCGGGCCCCCTCATCGGTCTCGTCCATGCCGGCCCCGAAATGAGCGGTCCGCACCTCCTGCAGTGTGGGCCCCCGGTGAGTTTCAACCGCGATAATTCGGCCGCCGATATTAAAAGCTGTCTGCCACTCGTTGGCTCTAGAAGCGTCCGCGTAGAGTACTGACGCGAGCACCTCGACTGCGTTGCCATCATCCGTGACCCGCCAGGTCCCGACTTTGACTTCGCTGCGGTTCCGCAGCGGCGGGACGGGCATCTCATCTCGACCGCGGTCGAGCAGGTTGTGCCACGTTTCACCACTCGCCAAGTAGTCAGCCAAACCATATTTCACCATCGGGCCTTGATTCGCACCGGGCATCGGCACCGACAGGAGAGCGTCGAGTTCGTGGTCCAAGTCGGGCTGGAAACTGACGAGCTTCACGGTCGCACCGGCACCTTCAGCGAAAGTCCAGAGGCCATTCGTATATTTCCAAACGCTGCGCCCGTTGTCGACGTCGCCTTCAACCGCAAGGAGAACTTCGCGGCCGGCCAAGCTCCACGCCTCCCAGGCGTGACTGCCCTTCCCATGGCGCACGTGGTCGAGCGACAGGATTGTCACTCGTTCTGATGCTGGAATCTGCATCATCAACGAGTGGAGCGACCGAATCGCATCCGCGCGGGTAGTCTCTTCCGGCACTTCTAGGGCGACGTCATCGATGCCGTTGGCGCGTAGCAACGCCGTGAGGGCTGCATCGCCGTTCAGGATGCCCTCGGTGACCAGGATGCGAGGAGAACGCAAAAGCCATTCCTTGGGGGTGCCGGGATTGGCATCTAGGACTGATTCATTGCCCTGCACGAACTCGAAGGACAGAAGTTTTCCGGCCGAAGTAGTGACGGGGGCACTTGGGCGAATTTGAATCGACGAGTAATACGGCGTGCGTCCTTCACCGTGAGCGACGCCCACCAGGTCAGCTGAATACCAGGGAATGACCGTCGTGTCGCCGCGTACAGCAGCACCGTTGAGTTGGCGGTATGGCCGGGATATCGACACTCCGATGCTGTTTTGCTTGGCGAACTCGGGAACGTCGGGAGCTTCGAGGGTCACGTAACCGCGCGCTGCGGCTACCAGGGGTGCGATTCCGGAAGTCGCGAGTACTTGCGCGCCGGATTCCCGCACGTTGGGTAGATAGGAATCGGCTGCCCAAGCCGAGCGGGAAACTGTGGGCCGTGTTTGAGTGTTCATAAGGTCTCTATGCGCAAACACTAAAATCGGCTGGAAAGCGGCGAAACACCATCCGAACGGGCAATCCATTTGCCCGCGGAGATGCATTGCAATCCGGGCACACCACGCCAGGATCATTCACCGTATCGCCGATCGACAACCAACCGGGTGGCCAACCCCGCAACCTCAGGATCGCAACTCGGAGCGACCGACTCGCAAGGAGCGGCGGTCGCCGTTATGGTGCACACGGTTCCCTTACGTCGCCGATTAGTCCTCGGCGTCGATTACCCGGATTACCCGAGGTAACCGGAGCTCGGTTACTTCAAATTCCGCTGAATCACTGGAATCCAAGGCCTAATTCTTCCTTAATTACCAAATTACCAATATTTAAGAGGTATAGATAGATAGAAGAGGAGAGATGGGACATCTCTTCTGCCTATGGTGTCCCTCCTGCTTCTACTACTCTATTGGCGCTATAGTTTGGTAACCTCGGTAATGCGCTCATAAAGTCGCTCGATATGCCGTTTGATCAGGTATTTACAAATTACCCAGTGCGGGTAATCGCTGGGTAATCCGGTAACCTGGGGTTGGATCGTGCCAACGCGGCATACGATGCCAGCTGCTGGCCCGGATCCGCCGCGGCCTGCAACCCAATCCGACGCCACTGTTGCCCGTCAGAGCGCTCAGCAATGCAAGACGGCCGCAGCTTCGTGCGTCCGTTCATAACGCGTCAGCCGGGCGTCTAGAGCCGCAACGAACCGGATGCGCGCTGTGGCGCGACAACGAATGCGATTATCGCTCTGATCTTGGGGTCGTTGGACGAACGTCACTCAATTTCGGCGCCTCCTGAGAGTCCGACGCGCTCCTGAAGAAATTCTGTCGACTTTGTCGTCGGCAAGCAGCTCCAATTCGGCAGTGGTCGACCATCGAACATAGGCAACGACGAAACGGACTTGCCAGTCGGTTGAGCGAGCATCGTCACCGATGTCGTCAAGCCCCTCCCTGATGGCGAACGCCGCGTTGAGGAGACGCTGCTGCTCATCCGCCGTGCGCCGGTCGTCCTTTGTCGCCATCCCGGTGCTCCTTGATGTGAAAACCAGCGTACGTGCCCGGCGAATGAGACCGTGTGCCCGTGCGAGTTCGATTGCTCTCCTGCCGTGCGGCAGACGCCACGGTCGGTTTCGCCGGTTCATCCTTGACCCCCTGGTGAAGTTCGCATTTGACTCGTACGTGTGCGGCTATGGAAATCGTCGCCTTCCAGACACGCCGACACTCCCCTCGCCACCAGCGAGCCGCACACGTAGTCCTCGCGTTCGTGCGCACGACGGCGCCGATGGTTGCTGGTGTCTGCTCTGCACCAACAAGCGTCCGCTGCAGGAGCCTCGGACGATTCACGGGCGGCACAGCGGCGCCGCCCTTCCCCAACCAGAAGGATCCGACAATGACCTCACAGATCGCCCAGGACCAAGAACCGACCACAGCCGCTCAGACATCGGGGGATGCTCCTTCGCGACCCGCAAACGCCATCGTTGAGTTGAATGCAGCCCGAGCAGCCGCGCAGGAGATCAGATCCGAATGGTTGACGGCCGTGACCATCGGCGTCCTCACCATTCATGATCTCGTCGAGCACGCCGCTGCGCCAGAAGGCAGACCACTTATGCGCCTTCCCCTTCGGCGCCTCCTACTGGCCAGCCCAGATTTCACTATCAAGGAAGCCGACCGCATCCTCAAACATGTCTCCGACGTGCTTAGATTGCGCGACGACGATCGTCGAAATCAACGCACCGTCCAATGGCTCCTTGACGACCGGACTGGTTGTCGACGGTTCATGGCTTGGATGGATGCCATAGCGCCGCGCGAACGACCGTGGTCCGGATGGCCCGCCACACCAAGCTCAACCACCACCGTCGGAAAGCCAGAGACGCTGGGCAGGTGACTTCGAACCGACACGGTGGGAATCATGGTCGATGAGGAACCGTGGTACTCGCTGTTGCGGGAGCAATGGAAGCCGGACAGCGTTCATCTTTTATTGATCGCGGAGTCCGCCCCCGATGACCGCGGCGACCCAACGCAACGTTATTTCTTCTACGCCGATCACCTTGGTGGCGCCGACAACCTCTTCCGCAGCGTCGTCCAAGCGATGTACGGGACGACGAAGGTTGACCTCAAGCAGAGCGGTAAGCGGCCCTGGCTGGAGCGCCTTCGGTCCGACGGCTTCTACCTCATTGACCTAGCCCCCTACCCCGTCAACGCGGGATCACAGGCCGCACGAACTCGTGTCCTGCGAGAGAGCGTCGCCGGCTGTGTCAAACGAGCACAAGCCCTCAACCCGGATGAGGTCGTCGTGGTGAAATCTAACCTGTACCCCATGCTCGCCGGTCCACTCCGCGCCGCCGAGCTGTCGGTTCGGCAGGAGGCGGGCATCCCGTTCCCGCTGGGGAACAAGCGTGCTGAGTTTGTGTCGGCGTTCAACGACGCACGTCGACGAAACGACGAAGGCTGATCCGGAGACGTGACGGTCACCACCACCGGAGGCAAGACAACGCGGTCACCGTCCGCATTGCCAATGTGCGACGACGTCCCCCGCACGGCAATAGTCCCAAACATCATGCGGATACCTCGGGAGCGAGAGCGACCGCCGGCGATCGCCGTGGATGTCTGACAGACGAGATGTGACGGATGTGCTTTGAAATGGACGCCCTGTAGAAAAGGACGCCGGAGGACTTAACCAATCATGTTGGGGTCCACCTCGACTGGCGTCACCGTCCAAGCAGAGATCCCGTCGCCATCCATTCTCGTCGTACGGAATGTCGGGCCGCGGTGCACCGAGGCGCCTCAGCGCGAATAGTCCCACCCCGAGCTTTGAGCATTGCAATTTCTGCGTACTCCCCGCGGGCCACACTGACTCAGACCGCGACCATCCCAGCTCAGTAACAATTCACCTTCGTGATCCGAAAAGCACCACCGGTGTCTTGGTAATCCTCGAGGGTCATTACTGCAACCGAGTATTTTCCGAGGGAGCCGGCCGTGTCGTTCACGAATCCAACCACGACATCGTTTCGGATGAGGTTAGCTTCCAGATATACGCCGGTGCACGTCGTGGAGGCCGTCGAGACGACGACAACGTTGCAGTCGTAATAGCCGCAGGTGAACTCACTGTCTTCGGCGAAACGGTAATACATACCATCTCCGGCCGGGCTGTACCCAGCTAATGCCATGGTGGCGGCTTCATCAGCTGCGGCCTTCGCAACCCTCGCAGCAGCGGCTGCCGCGGCTGCCACCGCCTTTGCCTGCGCCGCGATAACTGCGTCCGCCTCTACCTCCGCGTCGAACACCGCCTTGACGACAGTTGCATGGTCGACGATTTCGGCATGGTTCTGATAACTCCAGGCGAGATACCCACCGCTCCCCAAGAGGAGAATCAGCGCAGCCGCGAGAGTGAATCCGAACGCCTTGCCCGGCATCCTCCGGCGTTGTCTCTTCGTTTTGATGGGTACCGCTGCGTTCACTTCACTGTTTTCACGAGCTGGCTCGACAGGACCTGCCGGGGACTCATCCATGGATTTGCTCCTCAAGCGAGATCGTGGCGACCCGAATCTTCTCGGCGTTCACGGTATTCATGACGGCGACGAAGGTGATGCCGGCTGTGGCGAGCACGATCACTATCAAGGTCAGGCCAGCGGCTAGGCCGTTCACTCCGCGCGGGCTCCGATTCGTCTTCCGCAACCGACGAATGCCATCAGCTTCGTCATCGAGCCGCATCTCATCGCGCTCGGACCCGGCCCAGTTGTCTTGGCGCGGAGGGCGGGAGTTGAACTCCTGCACGTACGCGATCTCATGCTCGGTTAGCGCCCAGGTCCAGCCGCCATCCGGCTCTGGGTTCGTGCCCCTAACCGGGATCTGCTGCGTTGCTTTGCTAGTAGTCATCATTGTCCCCCGACGATGCAGCCCGCTTTTGTTCAAACTGGCTCGAGCCCTATTCAACCGGCAACAGGAGCCCCGCGCGAATCCCGGATCCTGCGTCGCGTCGCTCTTGATCGATTGCGGCACATAAGGCAAAGAAGGCGATCGCGTCATCCGGCGATTTGTCCGGGGAAATACACTGCCGGAATTTCGCTCTCGCGCAAGAATTTGAGCACGTAAAAAATGGCGCCGCACACGTACTACTTCGACATGAAAGTCATGTCGCGACGAGAACGAAGCCTCCCATTAGTGAAGATCCAATTCCCTTTAGCAGCATGCAGTCGGCATGCCCCGACCCGGACCTCGTCGCGGCGAAACGGCACGACCCGTACTGGGACGGCTTGTGGTCGGCCGGCAGCAATGCGGCGTGGGCGGAAGCATCCGTTTCGCGCCTGCAGGAAGAGGCTGGACGGCCAAAACTTCAGCATTACCTCCGCACGAATGCTCGCCCTCACGACTTCTCGTGGGTGCAATCAGACACCTTCCGGCCAATGAAGTTGGCCGCGCTCAGCGTCGTCGATTCCTGGAGAAACGCTACATCGGAGCAGCTCGCGGCCTTCACCGGTATCCACCGATTCGCCAGCGGCCGAGACAACGCTTTGACCGGTCTCTTCCAAAATGGTCTGATCGACGTCGGTGGATTTGCGCACGGAACCCGGTCCAGTTTCGGAGAATTGCGGGGAGCCTTGTACCGGCCAGCGCGCAACCGCGTCTTCGAAAATTCGGTACAGCCACTGCTGACCCGACCGGAATGGCTTTCCGTCACGGGCGGCCTGCCCTGGGGATCCGGCCGTCAGTACGAACGCCATAACGTACTCGCGGCTGAGTTCGGATTACGAGTAGCCGAGTACGGCGAGATAGCGAGCGTGCTCGGGGAAAAGATCTCCACGGTGGACCTTCTCGCCCACTCCGGCCTCGGGCTGCCCCGGACGTCCTCTCAGATGACCGCCGACCTGACACTGGTCAGAACTGACGGTGCGAGGATCGCGGTCGAGCTGACAGCATCAGCGTCCGGGACCGCGTTCGATGCGAAAGTGGCGCGGTGGGCGCGGCTCCTCGCTGACCGGCCAATGAGCGACAGTGGCCTGACAGTGCTGTTTCTGTGCGTCAACCGTCAAGACGTCCAAGACCGAGACGGGACTAATTCCATCCTCGCCACCGTGCGTAAGGCCATAACTGCAGCGGTCAGATCTTCCCCCGGTACCAGTGCAAATCGGGTGGCCGAACGGATGTTCCTTGCCGATTGGCAAGATTGGTTTCCGGTACGCGGCGCGGCGGCGCCAGGATTCCAGACGTTGGATTGCGAACGGCCTACTGGTCCAGCCACAGACCTGTGGGAACCGGCTTCGCTACTCGACATTTTCGACGTCCCGTTCAACCCTCGGGGCAGTTTCCAGCCATTGGCTCTCGCCGAGAACGCATCGCTGCTCGGATCGGTGCCCTACTGGCTGCGTCGGGGTCATGAGCCCGTACCCCTCTGGGAGGCTGCGCTCGGACACCTCGGGAACGGCGGTGCGCCCACAAAAACTGGCTCAGAAAACAGTTTGGGGCGGCCCCACGCTCCTGGATTTCCAGGTGTCGGGCCGGCAAAGCCTCCCCTTCGTCTACGCAATTTCGTCTAGACGAGCACAGGGAAATAACCACGCCCCTGTCTGCCGGGCGCACATCAGTTCTCCGCAGGTCTTCCGACAAGCGGCGTTCGGGGCAGCCGACATCCCGCCCCCGCATACCCACAGTGATGTTTCTCAAAGGCACAAGACTTGCCGCGCATGACTCCCTCGGACGAGAACTGCTCGGCCATAAGAGCGAATGTGGCAGCACGATGAATGCAAGACGGCCACCATCGAATTGGCTACAGACTGCCGCGCATGACGCAAATGACTTCTACATTCCGTTGGAAGTCTTCACGAAAAGAACAAGACTAAGGAAAAATATTGAATTCGTTCCCTCCCCAGCTCACGCCCCTGCTTTCCCAGCCCAAAACGACTGACGTCCCGAGCTTTTCCTCAATGTACGACATTGAGGGGTACAACAAGGCCGGTCGTTCGAGCTACGGGTACGACCGCGCCGGCTTCTTCCGCGACGGGTGGAACATCGACGGCACTCATCTCGACGGCCGCCTGTTCGACCCAAACGGATTTGATGGGAACGGCGTCCACCAAGAAACTGGCACTAAATTCGCCCCCAGCGGCAGGAAGAGGTTCATCGCTTTCCTCCCTAACGGCAACGCCAATGGCTTCGGACACGACGGTCTCGATGTCGAGGGGACTAATGCCCGTGGTTTCGGCCGAAACGGTTTGCACGAGTCCACGGGTACCCGTTATGACTCGGACGGGCTCGACAAGGAGGGGTTCGACGCGGACGGCTTCAACGAGGGCGGCTACTACTTGACCCACTTGATCCACTTGAGCTTCTATCTCGCTCCGGATCCAATCTCTGTTTACAAATTAGGCTGGCACAAAGACACCAGAAACGCATACTCGCCTGAGGGGTTCGATTTCACTGGGCGCGACGAGAACGGCCGGGACTCTACCGGGATGTTCTGGGAGCTTGACGATGCCTGAGCACGGGTCAACGACGAAGACTGAGTACTTGCGGGTGTCGGGGCCGCTCAATATTGTCTCTGGGTGCCACTGACATTGTCTTGCGGTGCCAGGCCGTCGCGCGGTTGAGGGCCAGGAATGTCCGAACGCGCGGCGGGCCCGGACCTCGTCTTGGCCGGCGGTGAGTTCGTTCACATTTTGGTCACCGGTCTCGACCCGGAGAGCGTTGCGCGCGATGCGGTCCACGATGACGACGACGTGAACACGGAATCGAGGATGGCCCCCACGGAAATTTTCGGTGGCGCCACAAGAAGCCTCTTGCACCGCCGACCAATGGTTCCGAAGATCAATAACACCGGCCCCCCGGAGAGCTGATCCTCAGGTTAACAACGCTGCACGATCACCGCATCTTGGCCACTTTCACCGAGGTCGGACAACAGCTCATACCTTGGTCTGCTCCAAGAATTTATTGGGCCTGATCGAGCGCCCGCATGTGCACCGATCATTCTCCCGGTCCTACGAGTTGCATGAGCTCGCTGTAGTCGGTGACCACGTCGTAAGTCACGGCGTCGTCGTGCTTACGGTTGATCGCAGCGAAGAACTTGCGGGCGCATTCGATCTTTGCTTCTTCGACGCCCTTGAGTTGCATCGACGACAAGGAGCCCTTGGTCTCGGCGATGAAGTACACGTGCTTGACCTGGCCTTCCTGGAACGCAATCGCCCAATCTGGGTTGTAGTCGCCAACCGGAGTGGGGATGAAGAACCCGCGCGGTAGCTTCGCATAAACGACAACCTCCGTGCTGGTATCCAACTGAGTCACAAAGTCGCGCTCGATCTTGGAGTCGGTGATCACGTAGTCGTAGATGTGCTTATTGAGCTTCTCCCCGGCCTTCGCGAAGTCCTGCTTCGTCTGGTTCTGTGTGAAGATCGCCGTGTCGTGGCGCTCCGCGAGGGTGTCGTACGTCAGATGCTCGACGATGACGGTAGCCTTCTGCTCATTCATGAGACGCACGGCCTCCGTGATGAACTGCTCTGGGTTCTGTCGATACTTCGCGAATGTCGTCGGCTTAATCTTGCTCAGGATCGCTCCGGCCGTGCGACGGGTGAGCTGCGTAGTCTCCGTGATCTCGCCGAGCAGGTCGTATCTGACCCGAGACGACGACGAGACTGTTTCAGTATGAGTGCTCGTCGACTTGACGGTGAATCCAGTCCCGTTGGCGAGGTCATCAGCATCGATTGTGGTGCGTTGCTCGCCTGTCTGCACGACGTACTGCATCGCCGCGACATTGAGGTGGGCATCCAACGCACTTACGCATTTACCGATCAACTCCTCGGAGTCAAACGCGACTTGGTAAATCGCTTTGTGATTGATGCGACTCCAGAGTTCTTTGAACTCTTTCTTCGCAAAATTCTCCTTATTCAGCGGAATCTTCTTAGGCTTGCGACCATCGTTAATGAAGTCGATGTTTAGCTGAAGCGCATCGACGAGTGGCCACATAAAATCAATCACTGGCCTGAGGACATCCGAGGTCGACTCTGCAAGGGAACCCTCTTCGCGCGCTGTGGTGTAAACGTCTGAAATGGTGTTGTCCTCATTGATGTAGTCGTTCTTCACGAGGTAGTGGTACAGGGCGTTTGCCAGCACTTCCTCAACGACGCTCTCACCGTCCTCTGTAGCGAACGCCTTGCCGACGAAGTACTCGACGCTCGCCTTGCGGGGACGGGAGGCGAGCGATTCACTAATCTCCTTCTGCAAGCCCATCACAAAGTCGGTGTAAGACTCGTCAGTAACCACGGTCAGTTCGTTGATGTCGTGCACTGTAACGGCGTTGTCCATGCGCTCCCCGTCCTGGTCGACCGCGAGCCGCAGCCCGCGACCAATTTCTTGACGGCGCGACACGGTATTCTCACTCCTCTTGAGCATGCCCATAACAAAAACATTTGGGTTATCCCACCCCTCGCGTAGGGCGGAGTGCGAGAAGATAAACCGCACTGGCTCGGCGAAGGACAGCAGTCGTTCCTTGTCTCGCAGAATCAAGTCATAGGCGTCCGTGTCGACCGATTGCCCTTTCTCGTCGCCGGCCTTCTTCACCTCTCCATTGACCAGCTTCTTCGACTTTTTGTCGATCGAGAAGTATCCCTGGTGCGTCGTCTCGACTGCAATTGCTTCAAGGTGGCGGCGGAAAGCGGCGGAGTGCTCGTCCAGCGTCAACTGGCTCAGCTCGTCCGCGACCAGCTCCTGGTACTCCTCGACGAAGGTGCGGGCGTAGTCACCGAGCGAGTCCTCGCGCTCGTAGTCGCGGTACTTGGCTACCTCGTCGATGAAAAACAAAGAAAGCACTTTAATGCCTTGGGCAAACAGCTCACGCTCCTTGTCGAGGTGGGCTCGGATCACCTCGCGAATCTGCAGGCGACGTTTGGCCTCGTCGGTGACATCCTCGGTAACTTGCCCCGCGCTCACGACGTCGCCGTTGCTCAGGTCGATCACGTCGAGGTTGGCGTCGATGTCGATGATGAACAGGCCCTTGTATGCCTCGAGACCACCGGAGATGTCGTAGAGGTTCGCACCCACGTCTAATCGTTTCACCTGCCGCTTGATGCCGTTCTTGGTCTGCACTTCCAGCTCGACCCGGGCACGCGGTTTCACACCCTTGGCGATCTCGATTGCCTCAAGGTAAAGGTACGCTGTGCTGCCCGCCAGACCTTTGACGGTGATGCCACGCACTGAGATCTTCTTCACTAGCTTTTTGTTATAGGCCTCTAGCGCGTCGAGGCGGTGGACCTTGTTGTACTCAACCTTGTGAGTCGCTGAGTAGCGCAGCACCATGAGCGCGTTAAAACGACTCAGCGCCTGCAAAGACTTGGGTGCACCGATCTTCTGCGGCTCGTCGATGATGACGATCGGCCGGTTTGCGCTGATCACGTCGATTGGGCGACGGGACTGAAAATCATCCAGCACGTCGTAAATACGTCGGTTGTCCTTGCCTGTGGCGTTGAACGCCTGGATGTTGATGATCATCACCTGAACCCCAGAATCGGAACTGAACCTTTCGAGTTCGTGCAATTGACTCGAGTTGTAGACGAACGACCGCGGCTTGGTGCCGTAGCTCTTCTGAAAGTGATCGGCGGTGATCTCGAACGTTTTCTTAACACCTTCACGGATGGCCACGCTCGGCACTACGACGATGAACTTCGACCAGCCATAGCGCTTGTGCAACTCCATAATCGACTTGATGTAGACGTATGTCTTGCCCGTACCAGTCTCCATCTCCACATCGAGATTCACGGGCGCCGCTGGACTTGGCACAATTGCCTTCGATAATTGGAGTCCGCGCTCTTTCTGCCGTGAGTGGATGTTTTCCAAGAGCTCGGATTGGTTCAGCACGATGTCGGCGTTACGAAGGCCAGCGTCCTCGATGAGAGTCGGTGCACCACGCTTACCGGGATCAACACGGTATTTGATACCGTCGACAAATGGCTGTCCCACGAAGCAGTCAACGACGGCCTCCACCGCTTCGGTCTGGAATTGCTGGATCTTGAACTTGAGTTTCATCTTGCGACCTAAACCGTCTTGACTTCAGTGTCGGGAGACATTTCTTTGAAGATTTGTTCAACATTTATCCGAACTGAATCGGAAGCGAAACCAGAGTCGCGGAACACGGCACGCAGCGGCCTCCGCGCCGCCAGATCGACGACGAGGTCTTCGGTTATGTGTGCTGCGAAGCATGCCACAACGGCATCCTCGTCAACGAAATAGACCGTGCTGTCGAGCACTTCCTCCTGGCGGAACGGGAGAGACAACTCGATCCCCCAGTCGATGAGGATCTGAAACAGCAGGTCTTCATCGCGGCGGTCAGGCTTGACCACGTCAACGTAGAGACTTAACTCGTCCTGTTGGATGGCGTCGGGCGTGTAGTACGCATCGGAAAGGTTTGACGAGTCGACCTTCAAGACGCGGAAGCCAATGTCTTGATTCCATCTCTCGCGTGTAATTCCAGCAAGAATCTTGGTTCCTGCTCGGCGAATGCGCTCCTTGCTCAATTCAGCGATCGTCGCATATCCAGCCTTAAACGCATCGGAGCTCTCTGCGCACTTTTCAGGCATTTGGACCATGATGAACTTGCGGTTGCCGCCATCGTCTGCGTTCAATTGCATGACAGCATGCGCGGTCGATGAAGATCCAGCGAAGAAGTCCATCACGATATCATCGGGCCCACAACTCATGGCCTGGAGATCCATCATTATCCGAATGGGTTTCTTCCCGTTCGGAAATGCAATGTCCCCTTCTTTGGTCAAATTGTTGTAATCGATATCGTCCCAGAGTGTGCCTCGGAATTCCTTCTTGACCAACTTTTCATCTTCGAGGTCTACCACGTCCTTCAGCCAGGCAAACAGTTCCCGGCTGGGCCCGCGATAGTACATTTTGACAAGTTCCCCGGAGTGGCGTCCCTTGCCGGGAACGTACTCAATGCTCAGCAGGTCCTTGCTGCTTACGTCCCCGAGAGACAGAACTCGTTGGCGGATTGACGTCTGCGCATTCGTCGTTCTGAATATTTTATGAAAGTAGGCTAAGTACGCGCGCTCAAGATCGCCTTCGAACTCCTCGTCTGCGATTGCGCGAATTGATTTGACGACCGGACTCGAGTGCTCATACACCTGAATCGATTGGCCAGCGCCGTCGAGGAAATCGCCTACTTTCTTAGCCTCGCCTGGTGATACGAGTACGTTTGTGTACTTCCAGCTTTTTCCGCTGATCTTCATTATGTTGATGTAATCCATAAGATTCTGCTTCTTGGTCGGAACCGTGACAATAGAGAATTCATCTCTTGAACGCGCGTAAGCAACGATGTATTCTGTATTGTTCTGAAGGCTCCCCCCTTGATGACTTCCGCTGACACCCGCAACCTTCGTCTTTACCGTAATTAGATTCAGGAAGTTGTTCCCACCGAATACTTCGTCGCAGACCTTTCGCAGGTTGCCAATCTCGGTCTCGTCAATTTGAATGAAGATGACGCCATCACTTCGAAGGAGACTCCTAGCTAGACGAAGGCGAGAGAACATCATGCTCAGCCAGTCTGAGTGGAAGCGCCCGTTGGAGTCAGTGTTCGCGACAAGACGATTTCCCTGCTCGTCCAGTTGATTAGAGCGCATAAGGAAGTCTTGTGTGGTCTCCGCGAAATCGTCTTCATAAATGAAGTCATTGCCCGTGTTGTATGGCGGATCGATGTAAATCATCTTGACCTTGTTGAGGTAGGTCTCCTGCAGGAGCTTCAGAGCATCGAGGTTGTCCCCTTCAATGAACAAGTTCTGAGTGCTGTCGAAATGAACGCTTTCCTCACGTACGGGGCGAAGAGTCTTCGCAATCGGGGCGTTCGCAGCGAACAGCGCCTCCCGCTTTCCTGGCCAGTCGAGTTGGTAGCGCTCCTGCGGTCCCTCGATGACGTGATCCGCCAACTCCTGGCGCAGAAGATCGAAATCGATGGCGCGCATCGGGTTGCCATGTTCGTCAAGCGTCTCGGTAACAACTGTGGGGAAGAGTTCGGCGAACTTCTTGATGTTCCACGCGGTCAGGTCGGGCGAGTGCATTTTCAACTTCTCCACAGGGATTCCTCGGTCTTTGGCGTTATAGGTTCGGTCAGTGCATTGAGCGCGGCAGTTCGGTCACGAAGCTGCCGTCGCAGTTCTACCTTGCGATTGAATTGGGGCTCGGTTCGGAGCTTCTTGTCCATGGCTGCTATCTCGCGTTCGAGCTTGCGCCCTAATTCCATCCTCCCAGAGGCGTCCGACGAAGCCTCTCCGGGGCGCAGAGCAATAGGCAGAATGGGCGCCAGCAGGCTGGTGTAAAGGCCGGACAGGTCGAGGGCGGGGGGCAGCAGCGCTCGAGTGGCATTCGCTCTATGCCAGTCCGTCGTGAAGTAGGAGCTGAGTCTCGGAATCCCCGCACCGATCTGCTTGTAGGCGGCGGTCATTCGCGTTGTGCCGTGATCGCCTAGACCACGGTTTATCTCGAAGATGATCGGCGTCGGGATTGCCTTGTCGATGGCCGCGAGCACGCCGTCAGTGACATCGTCATCCTTTGCATCGATTGCAAAAATCTGGATCTCCGGGACTGCTGTATTGCTGCGGAGATGGATCGTTTCGTCGGAGAGTTTGTAGGCCCAGGTGATGCGCTGAATTTCGGAAACGAATTTGCCGCGCACGGCAGGCGAGATCGTTGCCTTTTCGTAGAATTTGGTCTTCGGGACGGGACGGCCAAATCTTGCCGCCGCTGGCCAGAGATAAAGGGGGGCGCTCATTCAGCAACTCCGCTGGCCGGGTCCACGATGGCAAGGAATGCGACCAATTCAAAGTCGTCGAGTCCGCTGATGGCCTGCGTCAGCGCGGTGGTTCGACCTGGCGTGAATAGGCTGTCGAGGTCGTGTTCCTCAGTCACGTCGATCATCGATCGGATTGCTGAGGTGAGCAGATCGGAATAGTGGCTCATCTCCGCGCCCTCACGAGTCGCGGTGTTAAAGATGCGACAGACACTGGCGATGGGCTCGTCGTACACACGGCATCCGATACGGATCAGGTCGAGCAAATGCTTGACCCGTGTGTGGTCAGCGATGACATTGCCGTCATTGTCGAGATAGATGAGGTAGTGAGGGTGCAGGCGATTGCCACGGTTAATGGTTTCGTCGGCGTTGACGTTGCGCAGCGCGAAGATCGCTCCGGGGTGCAGCCCCATCTCGGGCCGAGCGGGCACGACAGCATGCAGCCCCTTGGGCGTCGCCGCGAGGTCACCGTATTCCTTGACGTAGCCGAGGAGATCCATGCGGAAATCGTTGAGGCCCAGGTCCGTGATGGATACTCCCGTGCGCACATCCTCTAGCTCGATGACTTCGTCCTGAAGTTTGCGGAGTTGCTCCCTCCGGAAGGCAGTGTCGCTGGACTGCTGCGTAAGTATGTTGTCGTCCGCGGTTGCTGCGAGGTCGGCGATCACCATGCGGCTTTCAACGCGTTCCTTGAGGTTGATGTACTCGTCGAGCGAGATGTCCGGCCAGAAATTCACGAGCTGGATCTGGGCGTTCGTGGAGCCGATGCGGTCGATACGCCCGAACCGCTGGATGATGCGCACGGGGTTCCAGTGGATGTCGTAGTTGACCAGGTAATCGCAGTCCTGGAGGTTCTGGCCCTCACTAATGCAGTCCGTACCGATGAGCACGTCGATGTCTCGGGACTCTTTGGGCATGAGGATGTCACGAGACTTCGATCGCGGGGAAAACAGCGTCAGCAATTGCTGGAAGCTGAAGCCCTTGCCAAGGGTCGTGCGGGGGGTGTTCTTGCCGGTGACGATGCCTGTTTCAAGGCCACTGCTGGCGAGAAATGGAGCGATCTCGCGGTACAGGTAGTCGGCGGTGTCGGCGAACGCGGAGAACACCAAAACCTTTTGGTTGCCTGAGTTAATCGGAGAGCTCACCTTGGCTACGATGCGTCGCTTGAGTTCAAGAAGTTTCAGGTCGTGTTCGGGTGTGATCACGTTCATCTCGCCCAGCAGGTCCGCGATAATTGCCTGGTCATGATTCAGGTCGCGTTGCCATGACTCCACATCCATGTCGGCCAGCTCGATGCGCACCTTCGATCCCACCACCGCACCTGTTGGAACTTCGAAGTCATCGTCGTCGGCCTCAATATCGCCAAACTCGTCGGATAGGTTCGCGACCGAAGCCGCATGCCCCTCCAGTGTGTCGAGAGTTCCGTCATGCGCCGTTGCCAACCTACCGAGGGTGAGCCGAAAGGCTTCGACCGAGCTTTCGAGGCGCTTGAGTAGGTTTGTAGTCATCAGACGCTGGAGGCCGCGTTCTCGATTGATGTGCCCCAGGTTGGCCACGGCGCTATTGCCCTGCGGGTCGTATAAGCGCTCGTACTTCTCGCGCCGGCTCGGGAACACGTAGCTCAGTGGGGCGTAGATCGCTAATGTGAGCGACGAGAGCTGCTCGAAGATCTCATTAAACGTCGGCACGTCCGGTAGGTCAGTCAGCGGCGCACGCACTGACTCCGGCGGCAGCCGGTGGGGAAACGCACCGATCTCAGTCGTATCGTAAAACGCTTGGATGTGCTTGCGGGAGCGGGCGATCGTGACTGCGTCAAGCAGTTCAAAGAAGTCGAAATCTAACCGTGCCAAAATAAGGTCAGCGGTGCGGTCTTCGACGGGCAGTTTGGCCCACTCGTTAAACACCCGTTGCGCCTGACGGAAGACCTCTTCGATGCTTGTGGAAATGTCGAGCTTGGCCGAGAGCTGCTGAGAGTCGCCCTCGTAGGCCAGCGCCAGCTGATTGCGCAGGTCAGTGAACTGGTTGTTGACCGGGGTGGCCGAAAGCATGAGCACCTTGGTCTTCACACCCTGCTGAATGACCTGCCGCATCAACTTTTGGTAGCGGGTCTCCTTCTCAGTCGTGAAGTCGGCGTTCCGGAAGTTGTGACTTTCGTCGATCACGACAAGGTCGTAATTGCCCCAATTCACCCGGTCGAGCGGGATACCTAACGATTCTCCCCTTGTCCGAGACAGGTCAGTGTGCGCAAGAACGTCGTAGTTGAGGCGGTCGGACGCGAAGATGTTCGTCGTCAGGTTGGCGTTGTAGTTGGTCCAGTTCTCGGCGAGCTTCTTGGGGGCAAGGACGAGGACCGATTTGTTGCGCAGTTCGTAGTACTTAATGACCGCAAGCGCAGTGAAAGTCTTCCCGAGTCCGACGCTGTCGGCGAGGATGCATCCGTTGTAGGTTTCAAGTTTGTTGATGATTCCCGTTGCGGCGTCGCGTTGGAAGTTGTAGAGGCTCTTCCAGATCGCGCTGTCCTGGTAGCCGGTCAAATCGTTGGGGAGTACATCCTCGCTGATGTCGTCGAGGAACTCGGCGAACAGGTTGTACAGAATGAGGAAGTAGATCCGCGAAGGGGAATTCTCTGCATACACCGACGCGATGTGGTCATGGACCGCCTCGGTCACGTCGTCGAGTTGATCAGAGTCGTGCCATAGCTGATCGAAAAGCTGCACGTATTGCGATGTCATCGGGGCTTCATCGATCTTGGTCACGAAGTTTGAGACCGAATTACCGCGTTCATAGCCCAGATCAGCTGCAGTGAACCCCTGGATCGGCTGGTACGTCGCCTTGTCGTCAACGGTTGCGAACTGTTGCATCGGGGCACCAGTCGTATTCGACTTAAAACGCACTTTGCGACGCACCCACTCTGCGCACTCCCTCGCGATCGCCCGCTGGGTCATCTTGTTGCGCAGGCGAATCTCAAATTCCGACCCGTACAGAGTCGACTCACCATTGCGGGCGTGAGGGATGAAAAACTCGCGCCGCTCCTTGGACACCCGATCCGTCGCCTTCGCCGTGACAAACGAAGGGGACGTGAAAATGAACTGAAGTTCTTCGATCCCATTCAATTCTTTCTTCAAAGCCTCGAAGGCGAAGATTGAAAAGGTCGACGCAGCAATGCGAACCTTCGAGCCGGGTAGAATCTCAGACTTTAGGTCGTCACCAAGCAGCTCATTTACGTTGTCGATGATGCGCACGCGATCTCACCCCCACTGCATTTGCGGACCGTGGCGTTGTTCCGCGCCACTCGCCGATTCCCTGACGAAGAGCCCACTGATAGTGAAACAGAGTCTGTACTTCGTCACTTGATCCCACCAATTGGCGCAGCGCCATCCGTTGCCCCACCGGAACGCACCCAGCCATCGACTTCGCTGCATTGAAACTTCCATAGACGGCCGACGCGATGAGCTGGCATGTCCTTCGCGGCGATCCAGGCATAGACAGTGTCTCTGCTCACACCGAGGTGTTCCGCAATGTCTTCAACCGAGAGCCATCGTTCCGACATTGCTCCCCCTCGTTGCCGGTTTCACCGGATCTAAACCGATCGTATCGGGTTACCGCACTTCACTGCACAAAGCCGGCGCAGTCCGGACGTGCGAGGCGATGGTGGCATTCGACCACCATTTATACCGATTCCAATCGACTTTCGCAGAAAGGAAGAATGTGCCGCGCATGAAGTAATCAACGTCACCAACCTGTTGATGTTATTCGCTACACAGACATACGGGCACAGTTCCGAACCGAAAGGCTCACCATGACCACGATTCCCTTAAGCCAGAATTCACCATTCGCTGAAGGTCGCAGGAGGAGCCTCGAACGCTGGTTCTCCCGGGACATGAAGCAGTTCGGTTCTGACCCGACGACATCATTGCTGGGCGCCTTCGACAATATTGTTACCGCGGGACTGTCCGCTGGGCCACAATTCAGCGAGGACGAAGCCTTCGGAAGGCTCGCTTTGCATCAGGGGTGCATTTCTGCGCCCTTGGACGTGGGGACCTTCCTGGCCCAGGATATGCAGGATGACCCTGAGACCTAGGAACCCACGGCAGAAATGCTCGCAAAACTTCGCGCACTCACGGTGACGCAAGATTGGGCAATTCGCATTCTGCTCGCCGTGCACGAGGAACGCCGGCAGAGCACCCCCACCCTTACCCTCAAGGAACTTGGATTCCCAATCGAATAGCCTCTGACGCTGTGGGGTGCCGACACCTGGATTGACCTCCGCTCACGGGTGGTCGCAGATTTTGCCGCGGCCACCGCCACGCCGACGATCGCTTTCTCGGCGGTGTACTCGCGATGGGAGCAACAAGGGTGGAGTTATTGCCGCGCATGACCTCCATATGAAAGACGCATACCTCTATTTCGTGACCGGCCTGCTCACCGACGGACAGTTGTGGGTCTCCACCTCCACCGAAACGCTCATCCAGGGCCTCGTACTGGGCTACTCCGAGGGAGTTGATCATGCGGCGCGCGCGAAGCTCCGACACAATTTTCTCCTCGCGGCCGCCACCGCATGTCAGGAGGGACTGATCGAGCAGGCCATAGAAGAGGGCAAGTGGAATGAAGCTACGGCACCGACATGGGAGCGAGATCGGTTACGCGCAAACAAATCCGGACAAGCCCCAAGCGCTGGTGTGTGGAGCTGCGCGGTGCCGCTCGTGCTCGTGCAGTCCTCGCACGCGCGGGCACGAGCAAAACGGACCGCCGTAAAAGGCAATGTTTTGATTCTCGAGGCGCGTACGCCGGCGCATTTTCTGATCAGCCTAAAGAAGCTGGGGATGGTAGATGCGGGCCACGTCAACGGCAAGAGCAAGGTACACGAACCCTACCTGTGAGATTGTTTTCGAAATCTCGGCCTCTGTCTACGCATGACTCTTGTGACGGACCTCCACGCGGGCGCAGGACATTGCAGGACCAGCGTTGCCAAGATTATTCGTTCGAGTTTCTATTACTTTCGTCCCATTCTCGCAAAAACCTGAAAGCTGCCGCGCATGACATGAGTGGACCGCGGAACACCTCGATCCACACGTCGAACCGGAAGCACTGAACCATGACCATTTTGATTACCCACCCTAGGGCGACCCTCCTCACCGCCGATGAGGTCGCCAATCGGCTCCGCGTCCCTCTCGCGACTCTGTACAAGTGGCGTTCCGTCGGCGGAGGTCCCGAGGGATATTTCGTCGGGCGCCACCTTAGATTCACAGAGCAAGCCGTCGATTCTTGGTTCACCGGCGGCGGAAACAAGGCGGCCAATATCGTTGCCAAAATCGCTGCCAAGACCTCGGCAAAGGCCGCCGCTCGTGGCTAACCGCACGCTTGGCGTCGGCGGCACGCCCTTTGGAAAAATATCTTTTCGACCGCTCCCGAACGGAAATGTTCAAGCGAAGGCTCGTATACGTTTCGAGATTGGCGGAAAACTGTATCCGTTCACAGCTCAAGGAGCTGATAACGGCTTCGCGGAGGCTGCCCTGAAAGCCAAATTGCTCACCGCGACAGAGCCGGTGCGCAAACGCAGACCCATCAAGGATGTCGACGGTGTGACAATTCGACAGGAGTTCACCACGGCCATCGAGAAGATTGAGCCTGAAACGCTGGTTAGGGATGCCATCGCGCTGTGGCTGCGGTCAATCGATGGAGACCCACTACGTCGGGCACAGACTCGGGATGCATATCGTCAAACTGCGAGGCAGTCACTCCTACTTAAGTATGGCAACACCGAGGTCGGTAACCTCGATGCGGGCCGACTCAAGCGCTACTTCACGACGCTCGCTCAAAACCAGCCGTCCTTGGCTCGCCGAGCAAGATGGATGCTTCAGCAAGTGCTCGCGGACGCTGTGCTGGACAAGGCGCTTCCACACAACTTGGTGATGGATACGCCCAAAGTGAAGCGTCCCGAGCACGAACAACCTGAAGTTCTCAGCATTGAGGACTTTCAGCAGATGAGGCAGTTGATAGTTGACTGGCGCACGGCCCGCGCCGGCCTCGGTGGCGCACAACGGGACCGTTCCTTTGTACTCACGGACGTCGTTGAAATTCTGGGCGGGACTGCGCTCCGAATCAACGAGCTCCTGGGGCTTCGGCACTTCGACGTCGATTACGAGCAGGGAACGGTCGCTGTGTGCGGGACTCTCGTCGAATTGGAAGGACTCGGCCTCAAATTCCAGCCTAAGACGAAGACCCCCGCGGGTATGCGCACGATCACCTTGCCGCGTTTCGCCCTGGACGCACTCCACCGACAGGCGAATCTCAACGGTCACCCCGAGTACATCTTTTCTACCGGTACCGAAAACTTCGTGAACTCACACAATATCGCCCGGTCATGGCGCGCCGCTCGCGCCGATTCCACTCTCGTCTGGGTCGAGATGAAGACGCTCCGCGCTTCCGTCGCGACCTGGATTGAGGACGAAGCGGGCCTTGCTGCCGCATCAGCGCAGCTCGGGCATGTGGTTGCTGCACCTGAAGGCTCGAAGGTCACCGCGAAGTATTACATCGGAAAGAAGGGCCGCAAAATCGTCGACAACTCAGGGATACTTGGCGAACTCGTCGGGCCCAATGTGGCGAATGAAAGTGGTGACTGAATTTTCGAGAGAAACACAAAACCCCCGCAATCCCAATGATTGCGGGGGTTTATCTGTGCGCCCGAAGGGATTCGAACCCCCAACCTTCTGATCCGTAGTCAGATGCTCTATCCGTTGAGCTACGAGCGCATGTCGATCCCGCGAACTTTCACACTCGGAGACAACTTGAAAACTATACCAGTTATCGAGACCTCCCCGTGCCGCGAGGGCGTGCCCGGCCACGCACGAGACACCCTTTTAGAGTTTCTACCACCTTTTATGCGTTCATCGCGTTTTGAGATTTCTGGGAATGACACCGACTCGTTGGCACTTCTCAAATGAGAAAGTAATTACCGAAGTCTCTATCTCCCATAAGGGTGGGTGTGTCTCATGAACGAAATAATTTCGGTACTGCGTGGGCACATCCTGCGACTGGCCCTGCTTCGCACCGGCGTCGCCGTGCTGTGCACCGCTTTACCCTGCTGCTCGGCACTCTGCGGTGGTTGCACCGACCCGCCTCAACTCCGGCGGTGGCAACACGCCCGGCGCGGCATCCGATCTTCCGTAGGGAGCCTCTCGCTCATCAGCATCTGCGCGGCCAACGTCGCCGAGGCACACGGCATACCCGGAGCCGACTGAATCATCTAGGCAGCCAGATCATCAGCGACGTGTCCGCAACGATCACACTCAGCGACAGTGTCGGGAGAATATTCGGTGATTCCTCAGCCAGCAAACCGTTCTCAACAACCAGCACAATGCCGGCTGCCTCGACATTGGTCTTGTTTCGCGGCACCGATGCAGCCTCGGTGAGCACCGGCAACTCCTCACCCGCGGCGTTGAACATGACACCGCTCTTCGGCTCGACTCTGGCCAGTGCTAGGGCCAACGCGTTGCCGCTCTTGGTCCTGAGCCTGCTGCACGACCTGGCCGGTCTCGGCCTGGTCCTGCGACGCGCGGCGGGACGACGCGGGCTACTGACCCAGTAGCGGGCAGCATCCGCTGATATCAGCCGGGCGCTTCGGCTTTCAGGTCGCAGCGCCGGCTGTTGCGCGCCATCGACGGTAAAATCAACCCCTGTTATCGGCCTCGGCCGGGTGATTTACTAGGTGGGTGAATGAAACCAGCCGCGCCGACACGGCAGCCTTTGACTACTCCGGCCTGCGCGCCGTCTTCATCAACTGCACCCTGAAACGCAGCCCCGAGGTGAGCAACACCCAGGGCATCGTTGACCTCAGCGCTCGAATCATGCGGGAGCAGGGCGTGCAGGTCGACCTTGTTCGCGCCATCGACCATGGCATCGCCACCGGCGTCTACCCGGATATGACCGAACACGGCTGGCAAACGGATGCCTGGCCGTCGCTGTTCCCGAAGGTGCAGGCCGCCGACATTCTCGTGTTGGCCGGGCCGATCTGGCTCGGTGACAACGGCTCGGTGACCAAACGCATCGTGGAGCGGCTCTACGCTCACTCGGGCGAATTCAACGATAAGGGCCAGTACGTTTTCTATGGCAAGGTCGGCGGCGCCATCATCACCGGCAACGAAGACGGTGTGAAACACTGCACGTCGAACCTGCTTTACAGCCTGCAGCACATTGGCTACTCGATTCCGCCCGCCGCCGATTCCGGCTGGATCGGCGAAATCGGTCCGGGCCCGAGCTACCTTGACGAGGGGTCTGGCGGTCCGCGGAACGACTTCACCAACCGCAACACAACGTTCATGAGCTGGAACCTCATGCACCTCGCCTCGATCCTGAAGCAGAACGGCGGCATCCCGGCCTACGGCAACCTGCGCCAGGACTGGGACCGCGGCGAACGCTTCGGGTTTGAGCCGAACCCGGAATATCGGTAGCAGCCAGTTTCAAGATTCTTCAGATTCGAGATCCCGTTGGCTAACATGGGGTCATGGTTCTCGCCCGCTCTCGCCGGGGCCGCGGCAGCTATCTCGCGATTGTCGGCTTCGCGGTGGTCTACCTGGGCGTCGGCTGGTATTGGTCACCACCTCTGTGGGTAGCCGGTCTGTATCTGGCGGCGAGCCTGGTCTGCTTCGTGCTCTACCTGGTGGATAAACGCCGGGCCGGCACCGCACGCCGGCGGGTATCGGAGCGAACGCTTCTGCTCTGGGGATTTGTCGGCGGCTGGCCGGGGGCAATCCTGGCGCAACAAATTGCGCGACACAAGACGCAGAAGAGAAGCTTTCGCCGCGCGTTCTGGCTCACAGTCGTCGCCAACGTTGGGCTGTTCATCGCACTGAGCTCACAAACATTCGACGAAGCGCTGGGTCAATTGTTTAGTATTCGTTGATTTCTTCCCCGGTTTCGGCCTCGTATTTTGCCTTCAGAATGGCCAGGTTGATCTGCACAAACGCTTCCAGGCGCTCGTTGCGATGCTCGGCATAGTCGGGTTCACGCTGATCGACGGCAAGTTCGATGAGCTTCGACGAGACGGCCGAACTGACCTCTTCACTCGCCGACCGTTGAGCACTCGCAACGATGCGTCCCACCTGATCGTCATCATCGGCAGCGGCGTCGAGGGCCAGAGCCAGCCGCTCGTGCACCCGCAAGCGCAGAGCGAACTGCTTGAGGTCGTGTCGCTGGTCGTCGGTCAGACTCAGCCGCCATTTCATTGACGCGAGGTCCTTGCTCATCCGGCTGACCCTCCGCGCGTACTCCTCGTTTTGCCGGGCCAGGTGGTGCAGCTCACTGCGGGCGTTGTTGGCATAGCGCGCGGAGTCGTAGTCATAGTGTTCGCGGAGCGCGCCAACGATGATGTCGTTCTTCACTGCCATGCGCACGGCCGACACGGCGATCAGCAGGCCCTCATCGACGGTGCGTTCGAGATCGGGCAGCTCAGCATTCACGTCGGGTTCTCTGACGTTCGCGTGAGCGTCAGCACGACGCCGGGACCGGTTCCAAATGATTGCGCCACCACTTCCTCGTGCAGGTGACTTTCATTTTATCGAAGGAACTGGTCAGTACCGTGCGCGAAGCGTGTGAATCCTGCCGTCCAGCTGATCGAGGGCCTCGGATCTGATCAAGGCACCCGGTGCTGACACTGTGGCATCGCCGTGGGGCATGAGCCGCACCCCTGGGCAGGGTCGTCACGCCCTGTCCGAAAGGGCGATGCTTGCGGTGGAGCGCCAAGAGTACGGTGAACGCATGGAAACCAGGCAGGGCGCGAGTGTCGCGCTCGGTCTTGCATCGTTTCTCTTTGCCGGGTGTGCTAGCCCAACGCCGCCGACCTGGAGCTGCGTAGCCGTCTCCCGCAGAAACAACAGCGGGTAGGTTTACGAATCCCAGTTAGCCTCACCCCCGCCAGATCTTCTCCGTGTCGAGCTCATCCATCAGCGCCCGTACGTGCGCGGGAGGGAGATACCCGGCACCGGTCAAACGGATGCCGCCGCCCACGTTCCCAAGGAATGTCTGGATCACCGCAGTGGCCGCGCCAGGTCCGAGTTGATCGCGGCGAGGTCGACGCGGAGGCGGAACAGAAGCGGAGTCTCAGGTGGTGTCAGCAGTGGGAGGGGCTTGAGCGGTGCATCCATGAACGCCAGGGCTGAGTCATCGGGACTCCTGAGGGCGCCCAGCAAGTCCGGCGAACCCGAGCCAGCCGTCGCGGCGTCAAACCGCGCCTTGACGTCGGCAAAGTCGGTCACGTTTTCGGCCGCGGACGCGGACTCATGGTCGCGCGGTGTCGTCATACCGACAGGATATTTGAGATTGCTCAGAACCTCGTGGATGCGTCGTCGGCGTTGCCAGCACGTGCTCGGGTTGGAGTTCCGCCACTAGATCAGGTTCTGCTTCTCGATCTGTTCGAAGCTCCTGGTCGCGTCCTTCAACCCGCCCCACAGCGTCACCTCGCCGCGGGCCAGAGACTTTCTGACGTCGATGATCCGCTGGTTGCTGCTGCCCCGAAACTGCAGGTTGAGATCGCGCTTCGCCAATTCGAACCGACCGTCGACCAAAACGTCAATCTTGCCGAGCATCTCGAGTTTGTCCACACTCGCCAGCAACAGTTCTTCGAAGGTGTACCCGGTCCAGGACCAGACGTCCTTCGCGGTGCCGAGCTCCCGACGCACCCGGTCGAGCAGCGACAGGCACACCCCGGTGTTGAGAAACGGCTCGCCGCCCAGAAGGGTGAGGCCTTGCACATACTCCTGGCCGAGATCAGCCAGAATCTGGTCCTCAAGTTCCTGGCTGGACTGCTGTCCGTAGCGAAAACTCCAGGTGGCCTCATTGAAGCACCCCGCACAGGCGAATAGGCAACCGGACAGGTACAGGCTGCACCGCACCCCCTCACCGTCGACAAAGACAAACGGCTTGTAGTCGCCGACGTACCGCTGGCTCAGCTTCTGCGACAGCCACTCACCGGGCTGGGGATTACGCATCCAGAGCAACCAGGGCGGCGGCATCCGTGCCCCGAATGCCGGTGGTGCCGGGCATGTGCTTGACCCGGGAGGTGATCTCGCTGTGCCGGCCGTGCACCATCGGGCGGGCCTGGGGGTTGCCGAGGTAGCCGCAGGTTCGTTTGACGACATCGCAGGTCATGGGGTCGGCACTCCGGACACTCCGGACACTCCGGACACTCGAAACCGCGCTCGGTGGCGTCGAAGTCGCCCGAGAAGCCGCAGGCGTAACAGCGGTCGATCGGAGTGTTGGTACCGAGATAACCGACGCGATCGTAGGAGTAGTCCCATACGGCTTCAAGGGCCTTGGGGTTCTGTTGCAAGATCGGGTATTCGCAATAGTGGATGAATCCGCCTCCGGAATACGACGGGTACACCTTCTCGAAATCCAGCTTCTCAAACGGCGTCGGGCTCTTGCGCACGTCGTAGTGAAAGCTATTAGTGCAATAGTCCTTGTCGGTGATATTCGGCACGAAACCGAACTTCTCGGTGTCCAGCCGGCAGAACCGGTCGGTCAGGCTCTCGCTCGGCGTCGCGTACACGCTGAACTGGTAGCCGTACTCGACGCTCAATTTCTTCGCCCGCTCCTGGAGCGTACGCAGAACAGCGACGGTGAAATCCTTCACCTCGCTGTTGGTTTCCCAGTCACCGCCATAGAAGGCCGCCGCGACCTCGTACAGGCCGATATAGCCGAGGGACACCGTGGAGCGTTTGTTCCTGAAGAGGGTGTCGACCGGCTGCCCGGCCGCAAGGTGCTGGCCGAAAGCACCGTAGATATACAGGATCGGGGCGTTCTCCGGGGTCGCCTCCTTGCACCGCTCAATTCTGAACAGCAGAGCGTCGCCGACCGTGGTCACTCGCTCGGCGAGAATGCTCCAGAACTTGCTCTCGTCCCCGCCGGACTCGAGGGCGATCCGGGGCAGATTGAGCGTCACGACTCCGAGGTTCATCCGCCCCTCGGAGACATCGTTGCCCTTCTCATCGGTCCAGCCCTGCAGAAAGGAGCGACAGCCCATCGGCACCTAGAAGCTGCCGGTGAGTTCGACGATTTTGTCGTAATTGAGAATGTCCGGATACATGCGCTTGGTGGCACACTCCAGTGCCAGCTGCTTGACGTCGCAGTTCGGGTCAGTCGGTGCGAGGTTGAGGCCCCGCTTGACGGTGAAAATCAGCTTCGGGAAGATTGCGGTGCGCTTCTCGCTGCCAAGCCCGGCGATCCGAATTTGCAGGATCGCCTTTTGAATCTTGCGTTCCAGCCAACTGGTGCCGAGCCCGAAACCGAGCGAGGTGAAGGGTGTCTGCCCGTTAAAGGTGAACAGGGTGTTGATCTCGTATTCGAGACTCTGCATAGCGTCGTAGATGTCCTTGAAGGTCTTCTCCTCAGCGTAATCCTGATGCTGGGACTCGTCCGCTATCCACTTTCGGGCATCGCCCAGGTGCTTTTCGAGGTTCTTCCCGGCGTAGGGAGCGAGCACTTCGTCGATGCGGTTCCCCAAGCATCCGCCGTACTGACTCGACGACACATTTGCGATGATCTGTGAGATCTGAGCCGTCGCCGTTTGAATGGACCGCGACGGGTTGACGTCGGCGTTGCCGATCCGAAAACCGGTGCTCAGCATCGTCTTGAAGTCGATGAGGCAGCAGTTCGTCATTGGTGCATAGGGGTGGTAATCGAGGTCGTGGTAGTGCAGCTCGCCCTTTTGGTGGGCCGTGGCGACGTGCGGCGGCAGCATATTCAGGCCGATGGCCTTGCCCACAGCGCCGGCGGTCAAGTCACGTTGGGTGTTGAAGACGTCGCTGTCCTTGTTGGCGTTCTCGTTGACGACCGATTCGTCTTTGCTGATCAGTTTGACGATCGAGTGATTAATGTCGGTGGCTTGGCTGCGCGCGAGGTCCCGCTGGATGCGGTATTTAATGTACGCCTCGGCGGCGTCGTATTCCTTGCTGTCCAGCAGGGCGTGTTCCACCATGTTCCGCACCTCATAGATCTTGATGTCGACCGTGAAGTGCGAGGCGATCTCACGGTTGACGTGAGCGACCACGTCACGAATGATCTGGTGCGTGAGCGGGGTCAGCTCACCGTTCACTTCGGTGAAACTTTTGGCGAGGGCGGCGTAGATGCGCGCCTCATCGAAGGCAACCCGACGTCCGTCCCGTTTGGCCACCATGAGGGTTTCTGAGCTGAGGTTTTCCATCTTCAACATGCGCAGCATGTCTCCTTGAGTCGTAGCACCCACAGCGATCGAGCAAAAGCTTGAGCCGGACGAAGGAACCATATGTAGTGGTTAGAGTGTGATTTACACACTATATATAGTGGTAAACGTTCGTTCACCATTCGTTGGGAAGGGCGCAGCGCCCCGAGTCAGAAACCACTGACAATATCTCAAATCGCTCCACCGATATCGTCGCGAAACTCCCCACTCGCAGTATCAACCGCGGCGCCCACCGTCGGCGCGAACCGCTCGGGTGAAAACCGGTCACCCAATCCGAAAGCCTGCAGCTGGTCCTTCACCGGCCCCTTCATCTCGGCCAGCACGAGCGACACCCCCCGAGACGCAAGGTACTCGTCAAGCTCGAGTAGTTCGTCGATGGCGGTCGTGTCGATATCGGTGATCGGTTCGGCGGCAAGGATGACGGTGTGAATGGGCGTTCCGATCGGCCTGCCAGCGGCCTCCGATTCCCGCTCCGCTCGCCGCACTACCGAGCGCACGTAATCATCAAAGATGCCCCCGTTGGCAAAGAACAGCGGGGCGTCGAAACGCACAATGACGATGCCGGGAACGCGATCGGCATCCGGATGCCGTGAGCGATCATGGTATCCGCGCATACCGGGAATGCGCCCGAGCTCGGCCCGGTACGGACGCCACGCGCGGAGCACGAACGCGACCAGAGACAGCCCGATCGCCACGAGAATGCCTTGCAGAACGCCCACCAGAAAGACGCTGAGGAACGCGGCGATCGAGAGCAGGGCATCCGTTTTGTCGATCCGCCACAATCGCGAGACGCCCGAAACATCGACCAGGCTGGCGGCGGCCACAATGACCACGGCGCCAAGTGTCGCCGACGGGAGGTACCCGGTTACACCGGGGGCAACGAGCATGAAGATGACGATGATCAGCGCGCCGACGACATTCGTCAGCTGGGAGCGCGCCCCTGCCTGCTCGGCGACGGGTGTGCGCGAGGTGGAGGCCGAGATCGGAAAGCCGCCAAAGAACCCGCCTCCGATATTGGCGAGTCCGAGGCCGGCCATCTCTTGGCTGCCGTTCACACTGTCACCGCGGCGCGCTGCGAGTGTGCGGGAGAGCACCCCGGTGTCAGCGAAGGCGATGAGCGCTATGCCCAGCGCCGGCGCGATCAGCGAAACCACGTCGCCCCAGACGAGTCCGCCGAGCGCCGGGGCGGGGAGCCCCTGCGGCATAGCGCCGACGACCGGCAGCACGTTCTGCAGCGAGAAAATTGCCGTGACCACAATAGACGCGACGACCGCGATCAGCACACCAGGGACACGCCCGCCGAGCAGGAAACGCAACCCGACGATGACGGCGAGGGAGGCAAGGCCGAGCAGCATTGCGACGACGCCGATGCTCCCCGCCGCGGCACCCTGCACGATTGCACCAATCCCTTGAATCGGACCGGGAGCCTCGATGGAGAACCCGAACAGCTTGGGAATTTGCGAAATGATCACTAGCAAAGCGACGGCGTTGAGGTAGCCGACCCGGATTGGCTTGGAGAGCAGGTCGGTGTCGAAGCCGAGTCGGAGCACGCCGGCACTGAGCAGGGTGAGGCCGACCATCAGGCCGAGGAGCCCTGCGAGGGCAATCGCTCGCTCGGTATTGCCGAGCGCCAGCGGCAGGATTGACGCTGCGATGATTGGGGCGAGCGCCGAGTCAGGACCGAGCACGAGGATGCGCGATGGGCCGAAGACGGCGTAGATTAGCAACGGCACGACCGTCGCGTACAGACCGGTGTACGCGGGTAGCCCGGAGGCCTCCGCATAGCCCATACCGGCCGGGATCAGCAGGAAGCTGAGCGCGATGCCGGCACGCAGATCAGGCACCAGCCACGCGCGCTGGTAATGCAGGGCGGTGTTCAGCCCCGGGATCAGGCTGAGGGCGACGCCGCGGAATCCGCCGATTGGCATGCCTACACGGTAGTCCGGTCCTCGTCTGCTGTCTGGACTTCCTGAAAGGTTCCGCTGCGTCACGTCGAACGGATGCTGATTTGAGTGGATGTCTACCCGATCGCGACGACCAGGCACAGCCCCGCCAACACGAGGCTCACCGGCGTCATCACGAGGCGTTCCGGTTTGCTGCGGGAGATCCCGTTCATGATCACGCCGAGCGTGAAGTACCCAGTGAGCACCCAAGCGGCCACGCCGATGAAGGTCGCGGTGGGGATGAGAGACGTCAGCGCCACCCGTTCGAGTACGAGAAGTGCGAACACGAGGTAGATCACGATCGAGACGGCGCTGCCGATGCGCAAGTGCGTCGGGAGCACCGCGTGCTGGCCGCCCCAGGCGAACCGCCCGAGCGGTAGACCTGCGATCAGCAGCAGCTGGAAGATGGCAAGAAATGCCAAGATGATGCAGAGCAGGGTGGCGGCTGCGGTTGTCATGTGGTTCAGCTTAGGTTGGCCGCACAATCGCCCTGTCAGCCCTCGATCGCCAAGCGTCTCAACCAGGCTGTACCTTGTCACAGGTGGCGCAATTCAAGGCAAAGAAAAACCCCTGAGCCCCCGTGCTTACCAGAGATTCAGGGGTTCAAAGATCTGCGGAGACGGAGGGATTTGAACCCTCGGTACCCTTGCGGGTACTCCACCTTAGCAGGGTGGTGCACTAAGCCGAACTATGCGACGTCTCCTTGGTACCTGCTTGCGCAAACACACTCGTTCATCTTAGCCGTAACGCGGGCATCCGCTTTGACCATGAAAATCACGGCCCGTAAAACGGATGCCCGCGCCCGGCTACTGGTTCTCGAGCGTACGTCCCCTGGTGCAGGTATAGTCACCAGCCGTTTGACCGGTCACCGACTCCGAGAGCACGACGCCGGTGTCTTCGGTGGCGACGGGAGCCTCGGTCGCAGTCGGATCAGCTGTTGCGGCAGGATCGGTCGTTGCCGAGGGAACTGCGGTCGCGACCGGGTCCGGCTCAACGGGAGCGTTCGGATTGGCCTCGGTGCCGCGTCCGGTGGTTCCGCTCAGGGTTAGCGGCTGATCGGCGGCAACCGCCTCGAACAGGTTGTCGAAGGCTGGCTGCACGGCTTTCACCCCGCCGGTCGTGCTGCCGGTGGGCACCTGCGCGAAGACCACCTGATCCAAATCGATGTCCTTCAGTGCGATGGCGATCGACGCGAGTGTCGTCACACTGCTCAGGCTGTCGGAGAGGCGCATGTTAGCTGTGACCGCCTTCGCCAAGGCATACACCTTGGTCGGGTCTGCGAGCGTGTCAGCACTCTTGATTGTGCGCACGAGCGAAGACATGAACAACTGCTGGTTGTTGATGCGGGTCAGGTCGCCACCATCGCCGAGGCCGTGGCGGGTGCGCAGAAACTGTAGAGCTTCGTAGCCCTCGAGTGTGTGCTCGCCCGGGTCGAGAAAGGTGCCGGTGTACTCGTCTTCGATGCGGGTGGCCACGCAGACCGGAACGCCGCCGACGGCGGAGGACATGGCCATGACGCCGCTGAACTGCACCTCGGCCGCAAAAGGAATGGACAGCCCGGTGAGCTTCTCTACGGTCAGCACGGTGCAGGCGAGGCCGCCATAAGTGAGCGTGGTGTTGATCTTCAGGCTACTCATTGCACTGTACGACCCGCTGCCGTCTTCCTTTGGGCAGGAGGGGATGGCGACGAACATGTCGCGGGGAAAGCTGATGACCGAGGCGTTGCTGTGGTCTTCGGAGATGTGCAGCAGCATGGTCACATCATTGAGGTCCCCGGTGGAATCCTCCGGGCCGAACCTGGCCTCCTGGCCGACGCGACTGTCGCTGCCGACGACGAGCATGTTCACGCCGCCGTCGATGGCGCCGATCGACGGAACCGGGCCGTTGCTCTCATTAGCCAAGTGCACGCTCGGCGGCGCGCTCGCGACAACGTCGTAGGCGGCGATGGCGGCCACGGAAAATCCACTGACCAGAACGACGGCCACGCTGCCCGCAATGAATTTCGCAACGGCAACCGCAGCGTTCGACTTCTTGAGCCGACCATGACGGGCAACAGTCTTGAGATTCTTGGAACCGGCACTGCGGGGGCGAAGTTGGTCGCTCACTCATGTCCTCTCGTCGGGTTGTCGGCCTGGTCAGCCTGAGGCATGCGCCCTGTCTTGCACTTGCACTGTTTTCACTTGCACTGTTTGCGGAGGGCGTGGGATTCGAACCCACGAGACATTTCTGCCCACCAGTTTTCAAGACTGGCTCCATCGGCCGCTCGGACAGCCCTCCCGGTTTGCCCATTCCCAGCACGAAAATGCCCTGCCGGGAAGAATTGGGCGAACTGGCCCGATTCTAGCCGATGGCAGACTGCTCAGGCTGACAGAGATGCCTGATAAACGGCTGGATGCCCGTCAGAGTGTGCGCAACACAGTGGCAAGGCCGTCGCTGGTCACGTTTCCGGTAATCTCCGACCCGGCGGCGAGAACGTCATCGGGCGATTCGCCCATGGCCACGCCGCGACCGAATTCGGCGGCCCATTGCAGCATGTCAATGTCGTTGCGCCCGTCGCCGACGGCCATGACGCGTTCACGCGGAACACCGACGGCCACGCGCACCCGCTCCATCGCCGTCGACTTGTTGACGCCGTCGGGAGCGATGTCGAGCCAGGCGGTCCACCCGATCGCATAGCTCACCCGGTTCAGCCCCATGCGCTCGACCACCTGGAGAAAATCCTCCATGTCGTGGTCGGGCGAAATGACGACCACGCGGGTCGCCTGGTGCTTCAGCAGCTCGTCAAAGTCGACCCGTTCACTGTCCATACCGATGGTGGCATCGGGAATCGGTTCGGTGTAGCGGTAAAAGCCATGCTCGTCTTCGACGGCGAACCGGGCCGAGCCAAGGTGCGCCCGAATGGAGGTGAGCACATCGCTCGGGTCGAAGGTTTCAACCCATTCACGGCGGTAACCGAGCGGTGCCGTGTCGTCGCGGTGCATGGTGATGGCACCGTTGGAGCAGACCACGTAGCGCGGCGAGATTCCGAGCCGGCCGAGCACCGGCAGGGCAGCGGCGGCCGAGCGCCCGGTGGCGAGCATGACCTCGTGGCCGGCCGCGGCGAGCCGGGCGACCTCGTCAATCACGGACTGGCTGATCGAGCCGTCCTCGTGCATCGTGGTGCCGTCAATGTCGAGGGCGACGAGCCACGGCTCTTCGCTGACCATCGACGTCACTTCGCGCCCTTCACGGCAAGCGGCGTGAGCACCTCGAGGCCGCCGAGGTACGGCCGCAGCGCCTCTGGGACCAGCACCGAGCCATCCGCTTGCTGGTGGGTTTCGAGCATCGCGACGAGCCAGCGCGTGGTCGCAAGCGTGCCGTTGAGGGTCGCGACCGGCGCGGTCTTGCCCGATTCGGTGCGATAACGGATGTCCAGCCGGCGTGCCTGGTAGGTGGTGCAGTTGCTCGTGCTGGTGAGCTCGCGGAAAGCATTCTGGGTAGGCACCCAGGCCTCGATGTCGAACTTGCGGGCGGCGCTTGAGCCGAGGTCGCCGGCGGCGACATCGATCACCCGGTAGCTCAGGCCGAGAGACTGCAGCATGCCTTCCTGCAGGGCGACGAGGCGATCGTGCTCGGCCTCGGCGTTTTCAGGCAGTACATAGGTGAACATTTCGAGCTTGTTGAACTGGTGCACCCGAATGATTCCGCGGGTGTCTTTGCCTCCCGAACCGGCCTCGCGACGGTAGCAGGTGCTCCAGCCGGCGTAGCGTAGCGGTTCCTCGGAGAGGTCGAGGATCTCGTCCTTGTGGTACCCGGCGAGCGCGACCTCGCTCGTGCCGGTGAGGTACAGGTCGTCGGCGGGCAGGTAGTAGACCTCATCGTTGTGTTCACCGAGGAAGCCGGTGCCGTCCATGATCTCAGGGCGCACGAGCGTGGGGGTGATGAGCGGTACGAAGCCGGCGTCGAGCGCCCGGTCGAGCGCCATGTTCATGAGTGCGATCTCGAGGCGTGCGCCGATGCCCTTGAGAAAATAGAACCGGGTACCAGAGACCTTGGCGCCGCGAGCCATGTCGATGGCGCCGAGCAGCTCGCCGAGCTCGAGGTGGTCGCGCGGCTCGAAGTCGAAGACTGGGGCTTCGCCGTGGGTGCGCAGGGTCACGAAGTTGGCCTCGTCACCGGCTGGGACACCGTCGATGATGGGGTTGGCGATGGTCTTGACGATCTTGCTGAAGCGTTCCTCGGCCTCAGCTGCTACGGCGCCAGCGGCCTTCACTTCTGCAGCGAGACCGCGCGCCTCGGCGACGAGGGTCTTCTTCTGCTCGGGCGGGGCCTGGGCTACCGTCTTGCCGAACAGGTTCTGCCTCGCGCGCAGATCTTCAAACGCAGTGATGGATGCGCGGCGCTGCGCGTCGGCGGTGAGCGCGACATCCACCGCTTCAACGGAGTCGCCACGGGCCTCCTGCGAACGCTTGAAGAGGTCAGGGTTTTCGCGTAACAGCACCGGATCAATCACCCGGTCAGTCTACAAGTGCACACGGACGGGTAAACGCGGAGTCAACCCAGTAGCCTAGGCCTCGTGACCGCCTCCGAACGCCTCGATCAGCACGCCGCCGTCGTCTATAATCCAGCGAAAGTTGACCTCGCCAAACTGCGAGCGAGCGTGGCCGCGGCCGCGCAGTCCGCTGGCTGGGGTGAAACACAGTGGTTCGAAACGAGCAAGGACAACGTCGGCCAGGCGGCCACCAAACAGGCGCTCGACGCTGGCGCTTCGATGGTGCTCTCGGCCGGCGGCGACGGCACGGTTCGCGCGGTAGCCGAGGCGCTGCGTGACTCCGGCGTGCGCATGGCGATCGTGCCGTCGGGCACCGGCAACCTGCTCGCGCGCAACCTCGATCTGCCCCTCGGCAGCGTCGACGCTGCCACCGTGATCGCATTCGGCGGCGCGGACAAGTCCATCGACCTCGGCGTCGCCAGCGTCACCACCGAGGCCGGCGCGGTCGAAGAACACGTTTTTCTGGTCATGGCCGGGCTCGGACTCGACGCGCAGATGATCGCCCACACCCGGGACGACCTCAAGAAGCAAGTGGGCTGGCTCGCCTACGTTGACGGGGTGGCGCGGGCGCTGCCGAAGGCGCGGCCATTTCGCATCCGCTACAGCGTTGCTGGGCGCACCGCCCGCCCGGCGCAGGTGAGCGCCATTCTCGTCGCCAACTGCGGGCTGCTGCCGGGCAACCTGCAGTTTCTGCCCGATGCGCGCCTCGACGACGGCATTCTCGACATTGCCGTGCTGCAGCCCAAGGGCATGCTCGGCTGGCTGACCATCTGGCGACGGGTGACCTGGGAGAACGGCGTGCTGCGTCGCTCGGCGGTGGGGCGACGCATGATTGCGGCTACGGAGTCATCGAATGAGCGCGTGATGACGACCCTGCGCGGGCCCGATATTCGCATCGCTCTTGAGCACCCCCAGGATTTCGAGCTCGACGGCGACGAGTTCGGGCTGGTGCAGAAGGTGCGGCTACACGCCGATGCTGGCGCGCTGATCGTGCGCGTGCCGGCCTGAGTGAGATGGCCTGAGTGAGATGGCTGAGCTAGCTATAGGCGCGACGATCGGGAACGCCACCGCAGGGCGTGGACGAACAGCAGGCCCACAACGGTGAGTAGACCGGTGGAGATCATTGCGGGCGCGAGAGCGTAGATCAACTGCTGCATCACCATCTCGATGGGTACCTCCGCACTCGAGGATCCCGCGAAGCCCGAGCTGAAATAGGTGGCAGTAATCGTGCGCACCTGCAGGATCATCCCGCCGATGATGAGGGCTGGCCCAAGAATCCACAAGGCGATGATGAACGGATTACGCGGCTCGTATTGGTCGAGAGGCTCGTCGTCGTCAGCTGTGCCGTCTGCAGGCACGGGAAGCGCGCCCGAGTCGCGCCCGTCTGTACCAACGGATGCTGCTGGCTGGTTGGGAGAGGTAGGCGCGAACAGTTCGGTCATCTTTGAGCTACCGGAATCCGCCGAGTCACCGGGCTCATAGCCACGCTGATACCGGGCATCGTGATTCGGGTCAAAGCGCGGGTCGGTCATTGGGTGGGCTCCCCCGCGATCAGCCCACGCAACCAGTCGCGGGCCTCGATGAAGATGCCGTCGTCGTAGCGGGAGGTGAATTCGATCGGCCGCTTGTCAGCGCGCGGATACGACCCGAGAAAGATCACCTTGGGGCTGAACCGGCGCAGGCCGAGCAGGGCGTCGGCGACCCGCTCGTCAAAGATGTGCCCCTCGGCGTCGACGACGAAGCGGTACCGTCCAAGGGAATCACCGATCGGCCGGGACTGGATGAGACTGAGGTTCACGCCGCGGGTGGCGAACTGCTCGAGCATGTCGAGCAGGGCACCGGAGCGATCGCTCGGCAGCTCGATGATGAGACTGGTCTTGTCGGCGCCGGTCGGCGCGGTGAGTTCGGCGGTGCGGCCGACCAGCACGAACCGGGTGACAGCGTTGGGGTTGTCCCCGATATTCGAGGCGAGAACGACGAGGTCGTGGTGCTTGTCGATTCCGGGCGGGGCGATCGCGGCATCCGCTTGATCGGTGTCCAAGAGGGCGGAGGCAGCGGCGACGTTGCTCGATGCGGGGATGTGGCCGTGGCTCGGCAGGGTCTGTTCGAGCCAGATACGGCACTGCCCATAGGCGACCGGATGCGCGTTGATGACGCGCACGTCGTCCAACGTTGTGCCGGGGCGAGCGACCAGTACGAAGTTCACCGGCACCAAGTATTCGCCGATGATGCGCAGGTTCGGCACGCTCGCGAGGGCATCCTGCGTGGCCGTGACTCCGCCGTCGACCGAGTTCTCAATGGCGATCATTGCCGCCACGCTACGGCCGCTCGTGACATCGGCGAACGCCTCACCCACATTGTTGACCGGACGCCAGATCTGGCCGCGGGCGCCGGGTACCTGGGCGAGCGCCGCTTCGGTAAAGGTGCCGGCCGGGCCGAGATAGCTGTAAGTCTGGGTGTGGGACGGATTCGGCGAGTCGGGCATGGCTGACAGCCTACTGGGGATGCCAGACTGTGCTCATGAGCGAACGCGCGGGCACCCCAGCCCTGGAATCTGATTTGATCAACGTTGATGGGCTGGTCAAGGCCTATTACGACCTGAAACCGGATGTCGCGGTGCCGGCCCAGCAGGTCGTCTTCGGCACCTCCGGACATCGCGGCAGTTCGCTGAACACCGCGTTCAACGAGGATCACATCAGCGCCACGACGCAGGCGATCGTGGAGTATCGCGCCGGTCAGGGCATCACCGGCCCGCTGTTCATTGGTACCGACCCGCACGCCCTGAGCGGCCCGGCCTACACGACCGCCCTGGAGGTGCTCGTCGCCAACGGCGTGCGCGTGATCGTGGACGAGTTCGACGACTACGTGCCCACTCCCTCCCTGTCGCACGCAATTTTGGCCTACAACAGCGGCGAGCACGGCGACCTGGCCGACGGCATCGTCGTCACCCCGAGCCACAACCCACCGATGGACGGCGGTTTCAAGTACAACCCGCCACACGGCGGTCCGGCCGACAGCGATGCCACCTCGTGGATCGCCAACCGGGCAAACGAGCTCATCGCTCATGGTCTGGATGGCGTACTGATGAGCGAACCCAGCGCCCTGGAAACCTATGACTTTCGCGGCAACTACGTGAACGACCTCGAGAACATCATCGACATGCGGGCGATCCGCACCAGCGGAATCCGCATCGGGGCCGACCCGCTCGGCGGCGCGAGCGTGGGCTACTGGGGTGCCATCCGTGACCGCTATGAGATCGACTTGGTCGTGGTCAACCCGAAAGTCGATCCGACCTGGCGCTTCATGACCCTGGATTGGGACGAGAAGATTCGCATGGATCCGTCGAGTGCGTCGGTGATGGCATCCGTTGTCGCGCACAAAGACGAGTACGACATTCTGACCGGCAACGACGCCGATGCCGACCGGCACGGCATCGTCACGCCCGACGGCGGCCTGATGAACCCGAACCACTTTCTGGCCGTCGCCATCGATTACCTGTACAGCCACCGCGAAGGCTGGAAGCCCGACGCCGCGGTCGGTAAAACCCTCGTCTCGTCGACGATGATCGACCGGGTCACCGGCTTTCTCGGCCGCGACCTGTGGGAGGTTCCGGTCGGCTTCAAGTGGTTCGTGCCCGGTCTCATCGACGGTTCCGTCGCTTTCGGCGGTGAAGAGAGCGCCGGAGCGAGTTTCGTGCGCTTCGACGGCACCGTCTGGACCACCGACAAAGACGGCATTCTGCTCGCCCTACTCGCCTCCGAGATTCTCGCGGTGACCGGCAAGACCCCGAGCGAGCGCTACACGGAACTGACCGAGCACTTCGGCGCGCCTTCTTATGCGAGAGTGGATGCCGCGGCCACGCCCGCGCAGAAAGCCGCCCTGGCCAAGCTTGACGGCTCGATGATCACGGCCACCGAGCTAGCCGGCGAGAAGATCACCGGCGCGTTCAGTGTTGCTCCCGGCAACGGCGCTGCCATCGGCGGAGTGAAGGTCACCACCGAGAACGCCTGGTTTGCGGCCCGGCCGAGTGGTACCGAAGACGTCTACAAGATCTACGCCGAGTCTTTTCTCGGCGACGAGCACCTGCGCCAAGTTCAGCTTGAGGCCAAAGTTATCGTCGACACGGCGATCGCTTAACCCATGCTTTCGGTGCAGCGGTAACGCTTCGCCCGAAGCAGAATGGTTGGGTTTTCGAGATTTCTTCCGCTGACCGGAATCACTGACAAGCTCGATCCAAGGGCCTTTCCAAAGAGACCGCCGTCGGAACCGACGCCCACGATTTCAAAAGGTGTGGGAGCCGTCAAGGGACGCTCCAGTAGTACGCCGTGCCGCCCGGGTGGTCCTCCGTGATCGCCGTGTCGACCGAGCGGTAATCGGAATTTAGGGTGTGCCCGGCAAACGAAATTGAGATGGCGTCCCCCGTACGCTCGACCTTCGAAACGATGCCGGTGTGATCGCGGTCGCCGGTGTTGTCCCAGTCGAACTGCACGATGTCGCCGACCTTGACCTGGTCGCGCTGCTGATCGGTGAGGGCCGTGGCTTTGCCTGTGGCGGCAATATACTTCATGAAGGCCGTCGAGCTGCGCCAGGCGGCGGATGCGTCGTAGGCGTTACCGTTCTTCGGGCTCGACCAAACATCGTCCATGGTCCAGCCGCGGGCGATCATGGCCTGGCTGGCGAAGTTGACGCAATCGTTGATGCCGAGCACGCCCCAGTCGGCGGAGTTGTAGTCTTTCTCGTCCCAGTGCGCGAGCACGTAGTCCAGCTGCGCCGATACTTCGGCGCTGAGTGCCGGCCCCGATTCGACCTCAACCGCATCGACCGGGTCTGTGGGGGTGGCGCGGTCCGTTGCGGCGGGGGTGGCGGCATCCGTTGCTGGCGCCGTTGTATGCGCGGTAGTCGAGGGCGCGTCGGGACCTTCGATGGCCTGCACGACGAGCGCGGTCGCACCGACCG
The DNA here is from genome assembly GCF_002929785.1 of Cryobacterium sp. Y62. Taxonomy (NCBI): domain Bacteria; kingdom Bacillati; phylum Actinomycetota; class Actinomycetes; order Micrococcales; family Microbacteriaceae; genus Cryobacterium; species Cryobacterium sp. Y62. The sequence continues at coordinate 63,050 of NZ_PJJK01000115.1, forward strand.
CGAGCACGGCTCCAACGGCTGCCGTCAGGCCGAGTCGTTGCCACCGGGTCAACTGCACAGGATACTCACTTCGTTCGAGGGCGCTTCGGTTTTTTTGGGGGGCGGGGTTAGACGCTGAAGGCAGCGCTGAGATAGAGCGCGACCGCCGCGAGGGCGACGAGGACCCCAACAATGAGAACGCCGATCAGGAACCGACGCCGGGTACGCCGCTGGTCGGCGTCCGTGGGTTCGTTGTTCTGCAACATGATTCGAGCTTAGCGTCGGGGGCTTTCAGAGTCCTGAATGCCGCCCGCCGACTCGCGGCACTCGTTACGGATCAGCGAAGCTGTGGCACGACCTCGGCGGCGAACCAGTCGAGGTGCTCAAGGTCGTACAGGTCCATGATCTGCAGGTAGACGCACTCGACGCCGGAATCGGCGAGGGTACCGAGCCGGTCGACGATCTCGGATGCGGTGCCGGCCAGGCCGTGCTCTCGCAGTTCGGCCGGCTCGCGACCCACGGCGGCGGCCCGGCGGGCGAACTCTGCCTCGTTTGAGCCACCGACGGCGATCAGCGCCACCGAATAGCTCAGCTCTGCTGGATCGCGGCCGATGGCATCGCAGGTCGCGCGCACGCCGTCATATTTGGCTCTGATCTGGTCGAATTCGGGGAACGGCAGGTTGAACTCGGTCGCGAACCGGGCAGCGAGGGCCGGGGTGCGTTTCGCGCCGCCGCCCCCGACGATCACCGGAACCCGCACCTGTGTGGGCTTGGGCAGGGCGGGCGAATCGACCAGGGTGTAGTGCTCGCCCGCGAAGTCGTATCGGGCTCCGACCGGCGTGTTCCACAGGCCGGTGATCACCGCGAGCTGCTCTTCGAGCATGCCAAACCGCTTGGCCGGAAAGGGAATACCGTAGGCGAGATGCTCCCGCTCGAACCAGCCGGTGCCGAGTCCGAGCTCCACTCGTCCGCCCGACATCTGGTCGACCTGCGCGACCTGAATGGCCAGAATGCCCGGCGGCCGGTAGGTCACCGAGGAGACCAGGGTTCCCAAACGGATGCGTTTCGTCTCGCGCGCCAACCCGGCGAGGGTGGTCCAGGCATCCGTCGGGCCGGGCAGGCCATCGCCGTCGCCCATAACCTGGTAGTGGTCGCTGCGAAAGAAGGCGTCGAAGCCGAGTCGCTCGGTGGCCTGCGCGACGGCCAGAACGTCGTCGTAGGTGGCGCCCTGCTGGGGCTCGGTGAAAATGCGAAATCTCAAAGGTCTTCCTTACATCACGGGGCGGGTCGCGACACATGGTTGAGAAGCTGGCACGGGTTTGAACCCGTGCCGGTTTCTCAAACGAGTGCCACGAGGGTGGTTCGAGTCAAGCGTCAGGGTTTAGAAATTCAACGCCCGGCACCAGCTCGAACCGTGCCCGCATCACGGCAAGCGCCTCGGGGTTCTGGTCGACCAGCACGAAGCGGCGGCCGAGGGCGGCCGCGACGGCACCGGTGGTGCCGCTGCCGGCGAAGAAATCGAGCACCCAGTCGCCCTCACGGCTGGACGCCTGGATGATGCGCCGTAGAATTCCGACCGGTTTCTGGGTGGGGTAGCCGGTTTTTTCCTTGCCGGTGGGCGAGACGATCGTGTGCCACCAGACATCCGTCGGCAGTTTGCCCTTGGCCACTTTTTCGGGCGTGACCAGGCCGGGCGCCATGTACGGCTCGCGGTCGACGGTCGTGGAGTCGAAGTAATACCGGGCCGGATTCTTCACATAGACCAGAATCGTGTCGTGTTTGGTGGGCCACTTATTCTTGGACTTGGCGCCGTAATCGTAGGCCCAGATGAGCTCGTTGAGAAAGCATTCCCGGCCGAACAGGGCATCGAGCAGTACCTTGGCGTAGTGCGCTTCGCGGTAGTCGAGGTGCAGGTAGAGCGTACCGTCGTCGGCCAGTAGCCGCCAAGCCTCGATCAGACGCGGCTCCAGAAAAGCCCAATAGTCCTCGAACTTGTCATCGTAGCCGAGCAGGTCGCCCTTGATGCGCTCGTAACGCTGGCCTTTGAACCCGGTGATCGTTCCGGTCGCATGGGATCCGTCGGTGGCGACCGAACGCACCGAGGTGGTGGTCTGACGTTTCTGTGACCGACCAGTGTTGAACGGCGGATCGAGATAGATCAGGGTGAAGGCGCCGCCCGGCAGGCTAGGCAACACCTCAAGGTTGTTGGCGTGGATGACACGGCTCGGGCTGGTCGGCGTCCATGCATTTGGCATTTGTCTATTCTTTCAGCCTCCGCGCCGTCTATCGGCATAGTCTGTGGGGATGACTGCTGAATCGACGACCATTCACTCGCAGGATCTTCCGGGAGTAGGTCTGCTCCGGGTGCGCCACAGCCCGGAACAGAACCGATACACGGTTTGGCTCGACGACGACAGCGTCGGCCTGGCCGACTACGTCACCACAAAATCCGCGGTGCATTTCACGCACACCGAGGTCGACGCGACCCGGCGCGCCCACGGTTTGGCGAGCATCCTGGTCGAGCAGGCGCTCGACGACGTGCGCGTGCGCACCGACTTGGCCGTGGTAGCCGACTGCTCCTATGTTGCGCACTGGATCGACACCCACGCGGAATACCAAGACCTGTTGACACGAGGCCGGTAGGTGCTTTTCGACGCGCGCATGCGTGCGCGAGCGGATGCTGGCGGCCGCGCCGCGGGCATCCGCTCGCCGGGGCTGGGGTAACCGCCCGCCCGTCAGGGAACCCGGGTTAGCCATTCCTCCGTGCTGAACTTATTTGCGACGAGCTCGGTGGCCTTGGCATATTCCTCGGCGGTGACGTCACCCTCGGTGGCGCCGTAGAGGCCGGTGAAAGTCTGCTTCATGCGGTCGATGATCGCAGCGCGGCTCAGGCCGGTCTGGCTGCGCAGAGGGTCGACGCGTTTGGCAGCGCTCGTGATGCCCTTGTCGCTGAGCTTTTCGCGGCCGATGCGCAGCACCTGGACCATTTTTTCGCCGTCCATGTCGTAGCTCATGGTGACGTGGTGCAGTACGGCGCCGCTGCCGAGCCGTTTCTGAGCGGCCCCGCCGATCTTGCCGGTCGGGCTCGTGATGTCGTTGAGAGGCTGGTAGTGCGCGTCGATGCCGAGCGATTTGAGCGCGGTGATGACCCACTCGTCGAGAAATGCGTAGGAGTCGGCGAAGCTCATACCCTGCACGAGGTCGGTCGGCGCATAGATCGAATAGGTGATGACCGAGCCTGCCTCCATGAACATGGCACCGCCACCGCTGATGCGCCGCACCACGGTGAAGCCGTACTTCGCAGCGTTCTCGGGGTCGACCTCGTTCTTGAGCGACTGAAAACTGCCGATGACGACGGCCGGTTCGTTCCACTCCCAGATGCGCAGAGTGGGTTGGCGGCGTCCCTCGCCAACCTCGATCGCGAGCACCTCGTCGAGGGCCATTTGTAGCACGGGGGCGACCGGCGTCTGCGAGTGGATGACCTGCCAGTCGTAGTCGCGCCAGGTGCTCGCCTGGGCGAGCGACCGACGAATGGCAACCGCAACAGCCTCCGACGAGAAGCCGAGCAGAATCGCTCCGGCCGGCAGCGCGCCACGCACGGCGTCCGCGATCGCGGCGGATGTGCTGCCGGCAGGCACGCCGTTCACCGCCGCGTTGATGTCTTCAAGGGCATCGTCGGGCTCGAGAAAGAAATCCCCAGCCAGACGAAAATTAACGATGACATCGTCGACGACATCGAGATCAACGACGACCAGTTTGCCGCCCGGAACCTTATATTCACCATGCATGGTTCCAGCCTACGGCTTGAATCGTTCGTCGAGCCAGGCGACGAGGTCACCGATGACCTCGTCCCGGTTGGTCTCGTTGAAAACCTCGTGTCGTGCACCCGGGTACACGATCAATTGCACGTCGCGCAGCCCTGAGCGCTTAATGTACGCGTTCACCAGTTTGAGCGCACTGCGTTCGCCCCCGACGGTGTCGTCACCGCCGACCAACACGAGCAGGGGTAGCTCAGATGGCAGATCACGGGCCGGGCGCCCGAACATGCGTGCGGCCTCGCGCACGCCGAACAGCTTCGCGAGCGGTGTCGCAGTGGTCAGCGGGTCGGCCACGAAGGCTGCGGCGACCGCTGGGTCCCGGCTGAGCCATTCGACGCCGGTAGATCCGAGCGTTTTATGTTTGCGGTTGAGGTCGCCGCCGTCGAGGTAGCCGGGCCAGCGGTAGGCGCTGCCCGAGAGCACGATCGCGTCATACTCAGCAGCGTGCGCGTTCACAATCATTTGCACCATGAATGATCCCCAGCTGTGTCCGAGCAGCACGAGGGGGAGGTTTTCATGCTGCGAACGGATGATTCCGCTCAGTTGATGCACGCCGGCCACCGCCGCGCGCAGCCCGCCAACGCCGAGCCGGCCGAGCAACGCGCGGTCGCCGCCGTGCTGGTCGAGTCCGGTCTGGCCGTGTCCGAGGTGGTCGTCGGCATAGACGGCATAACCGGCCTGGTTGAGGTCGGCGGCGAGCGCCGCATAGCGCTGGGCGTGTTCGCCGACGCCGTGGGCGATCTGAATGACGGCCTTGGGGGCGTCGACCGGCCAGACGTAGTAGGTGAAAACCAGGCCAGAGGCATCCGTATATGTAGGCACGAGGCCAGTCTGCCGTGTTTGGCGCCGGTGGCCTGAAAAAATGTACTTAGCAAGGCTAATTTGCTATGCTAAGGATATATGGAATCCCGCATGCACCCGAAGACCGCCGCCCTCAGCACTATCAAGGCCCAGCCGTCCGCGGCACACAACACCGCCGAAATCAGCCACGAGTTTCGCCTGGCGAACGGCCGCCTCGCCCGTCGGCTGCGCCAGGAGAAAGCTGAGAACGAACTCGGCAGCGGCCAGTTCTCTGCGCTCGGCGTGCTCTACGTTCACGGCCCGCTCACACTGACTGAACTCAGCGAGTTCGAGCGGGTGACCCCGCCGTCGATGACTCGCACGGTGAAATGCCTGGTCGATGCCGGTCTCGTCACCCGCACCGATTCAACCCTCGACGGGCGCAAAATTGTACTCAGCACAACGGATGCCGGTGCCGAGATGATGACCGAAACCCGCAAGCGTCGAGACGCCTGGCTGGTGCAGCGCATTGCCCAGCTCAGCTCCGAACAGCACCGCGTGCTCGCCGATGCAACTCTGATCATGAAGGAGCTCGCCGACAGTTGAGTGCCATGTTTCGCTCGCTGAGCGTCGTCAATTATCGCATCTGGTTCGCTGGGGCTCTGGTGTCGAACATCGGTACCTGGATGCAGCGCACCGCCCAGGACTGGATCGTGCTGACCCAGCTCACCGACTACGACGCTACAGCCGTGGGCTTCACCATGGCTCTGCAACTCGGCCCGCAGTTGCTGCTCATGCCTTGGTCCGGCCTCATCGCCGATCGGTTCAACCGGCGCAAGCTACTCATTCTCACCCAGACCCTGATGGGACTGCTTGCCCTCGGCCTGGGCATTTTGACCGTGCTTGAGGTCGCCCAGCTCTGGCATGTCTACCTGTTCGCTTTCGGTCTCGGCGTCGTCGCCGCCATCGACGCGCCGGCCCGTCAAGCCTTCGTCTCTGAGCTCGTCGCCGAAGACCAACTCTCGAACGCTGTCGCGCTCAACTCGGCATCGTTCCACGGCGCACGGCTGATCGGTCCCGCCGCGGCCGGCCTGCTCACGGTCGCCGTCGGCGCCGGCTGGGTCTTCATGATCAACGCGGTCACCTTCGCCGCGACCGTCTTCGCCATGACGCTGCTGCGCACCCACCAGCTGCGTCGCCAGCCGAAGATCTCCCGCGAAAGCGGTCAGCTTCTGGCCGGTTTTCGCTATGTGCGCGGCAGGAGCGACATCATCGTCGTCATGATTGCGGTCTTTCTCATCGGCACCTTCGGCCTCAACTTTGCCATCTTCACCTCGACCATGGCGACGATTGAGTTCGGACAGGGGGCAGCGGAGTTCGGTCTGCTCAGCTCGATCATGGCCATTGGTGCCGTCATCGGCGCACTACTCGCCGCCCGGCGCAGCCGCGCACGGATGCGTCTCGTCGTGCTGGGTGCTGCCATGTTCGGTCTGGCCTGCGGGCTGTCGGCCATCATGCCGACATATGCCACTTTCGCCATTTCTCTCACCCTCGTCGGCCTGTCGTCGCTGACGCTCATGACCACCGCGAACGCCTACGTACAGACAACCACCCGACCCGAGATGCGCGGCCGCGTGATGGCGCTCTACATGGCAATCTTCGTCGGCGGCACTCCTCTCGGCGCCCCGCTCGTCGGCTGGGTAGCCGATGCCTTCGGCCCCCGTTGGGCCCTCGGCCTCGCCGCGGTCTCGGGCCTGTTGGCCGCACTGGTCGTGCTGTTTTGGATGGTGCGGTATCGCCGACTGCGGGTGCAGGTGCATCCGTTCACCGCGCCGAGGGTGCGCGTGCTGCACGCTGGCGACGGGCGCGAGGTGCCGCCGGTGCGGCCGAGTCGTCGCGGCGGAACCGCCGTGCTGGAGCGGTCGAACTCAGACGACGAGCCCGATCTGGGCCGAGAGCGCGCCGCCGAGCACAATCGCGAGACCGCCACGCGGGAGATCGCAATCATCGAGGCGACGGTTCCGCGCTAGCCCTGTGAGTTCCGGGCCCGGGCCCGGAACTCAATTTCAGACGGTAGCCGCACGCGTCAGTGCCGGATCGAGATTTCGCTTGACGCAGTGATCGCGCCAGCTATTTTATCGAGGGCACCGACTGGGCACTCACCGCTCCGGAGGGCTTAGCGCACCCCGCCCATCAGGCGCAGCACCGGACGCGCGATCAGGGCGAGCATGAGCCCCAGCATGATAGCGATGCCGCCGAGAACACCGAAATAGAGTCGCTCCGGCGCCGTCGCGTACCAGGTGGCGAGCACCCCCGACACGGCGGATCCGAGCGCGACCGAAAGAAAGAACAGCGCCACCATCTGAGTCTTGAAGACCTCCGGTGCGAGCTTGGTAGCAACGGAGAGCCCGACCGGTGAGAGCAGCAGCTCCGCAACCGTGAAGATCAGCAGGATTCCGATCATCGCCAGGAGTGGCGTCGAATTCGCGGCACCGCCGGCGAACGGCAGGAACAGCAGGAAGGCACCGCCCATCACCGCGGTTCCCACCGCGAACTTGATCGGCGTGGAAGGCTGCCTCGAGCCCCACTTGGTCCACAGGGCGGCAAAGATGCCGGAGAGCACGATGATGAAAACGGGGTTGATGGACTGCACCCAGGACACCGGCATCTCCCAGCCGAACAGCTCACGGTTGAGTCGCTCGTCCGAGTAGATCGTGACGACCGTGAATTGCTGCTGGTACAGAGACCAGAACGCGGCGCTGGCAATAAAAAGCGGGATGAAGGCATAGACCCGTTTGCGCTCTACGGTCGTGATATGGCGGTTCGAAAGAATCACCACGAAGTAGGCGACCGTTGCGACGATCGTCAGCGCGATCACGATAGTGACCAAATTGCTCGCGGTAATCACTCCGGTGAGCTCGAGCACGACGATGACGCCGAGCGCCAGAATCGCAAGGACGATGTATCGGGACCAACGTGAACGCGGCAGGGGATCGGGAACCCGCCGGGCGGCATCCGGTAGTCGCTTGCGGCCGAGAGAATACTGGATGAGGCCGATTGCCATGCCAACGGCAGCGAGGCCGAACCCGAGGTGGAAACCGACGGTCGTCTGCAACAGTCCGGTGAGGATCGGTCCGGCGAACGCACCGAGGTTGATGCCGAGGTAGAACAGTGAGAATCCCGCGTCTCGCCGCGGGTCATCCGACGCATAGAGCGTGCCAACAACGGACGTCGCGTTCGCCTTGAGTCCACCGCTGCCAACTGCCACCAGGATAAGGCCGGCGGCCAGCCCACCGACTCCGGGCACGCTGGCCAGGGCGATGTGGCCAAGCATGATGACGATGGCACTGTAGAACAGCACCCGCTCCGAGCCGAGGAGACGATCGGCGATCCAAGCGCCGAGGATCGTCGAGAGGTAGACCCCACCACCGTACGCGCCGACGATGCCGGCCGCCGTAGCCTGTGCAATTCCGAGACCGCCGTCGGCCGCCGAAAAGTACAGGTACAACAGTAAAATGCCCTGCATGCCGTAGAAGGAGAAACGTTCCCACATCTCGACGCCGAAGATGTTGGCAAGCGAACGCGGTTGTCCAAAGAAAGCTCGATCATCGTGGACAGCAGCGTGATCAACGTCTTTGCTCATGCGCCAATATTATCAATCGCCCCCGGAGAGAACATCGTCCGGCTTCAGCCGGAGCAGAAAGCACTTCCTCGGAATCCCTGAGACGGGCACGGGATGACCCAGGCGACCTCGCCGCCTTACACACCGCCCCTCGGCTGTTGAGCAGAGCATTTCTCCGGTCGTGCTCGCAGCATCGGTGTCGGTCTAGGCTTGACCGATGAGCCCCGAAATACTGCGCGTCAGCCTGCCCGAGCCCCAACTGCGCGCCGCCCTCGGCGATCTGCCCGACGGCGTCGAGATCATCGAGTGGGCGATGGAAGGCCCAGCACCGGTTCCCGAGATCGATATCGTCGTCACGCCGTACATGGGCAAAACCGACCGGCTGGCCCACCTCGCCGGAGTCAATACCAGGCTCGTGCAGAGCCAGTCCATCGGCTACGACGGTGTCGACCGGGTGCTGCCAGCCGGGCACGTCTACGCCAACGCGGCCAGCGTGCACGAAACTTCTACCGCCGAGCTCACCCTCGCGCTCATCCTGGCCTCCCAGCGAGGCATTCCCGACTTCGTGCGCGCCGCCGATGTCGGTACGTGGGCGGCACCCTCGCACCATGCGAGCCTCGCCGATCGCACCGTTCTGCTGCTCGGCTACGGCGGCGTCGGCCACGCCATTGAGACTCGGCTGCTCGCCTTCGAAACCACCGTCATCCGGGTCGCCCGCACGGCCCGCAACGATGAGCGCGGCATGATCTATAGCTTCGAGTCCCTACCCGAGCTGCTTTCGAGGGCCGATATCGTCGTGGTCGGCGTGCCGCTCACGACGCAGACCACCGGCATGGTCGACGACGCCTTCCTGTCGCAAATGCAAGACGGTAGCTTGCTCGTCAACATTGCCCGCGGTCAGGTCGCCGACACGGATGCGCTACTCGCACACGCCACCAGCGGCCGCCTGCGGCTCGCGCTCGACGTGACCGATCCGGAGCCGCTGCCGGCGGGGCATCCGCTTTTCGCGCTGCCGAACGTGATTATCTCCCCCCACGTTGGGGGCGCCTCAAGCGCGATGCTGCCACGCATGGCCCTGCTCGTTCGCCACCAAATAGAGCGAATACTGCGCGGCGAGAGCCCCGTCAACGTCGTGCTGACGCGTTAGTCGGGCAGAGCGCGACCCGCCGCGACCGTAGGCTGGGAACATGGTCTCAGCACTCACTCCGGCACGCCTGGATGACATCGAAGAAGCACTCAAGAACGTTATGGATATCGAGATCGGCATCAACGTCTTTGACCTCGGCCTGATCTACGGCCTGGCCTGGGACGACGACACCGATACGCTCGTCATCCAAATGACCCTCACCTCGGCCGGCTGCCCCGAGCAAGAGGTGCTCACGGAACAGACCGAGCAGGCACTCATCGGCGTGGTCGAACGCCATCGGATCAACTGGGTCTGGATGCCGCCGTGGACTCCCGACAAAATCACCGACGACGGGCGCAGCATGATCAGCGCTCTTGGGCTGAGGATGTAAGTACCCCCACGGTCTACGCGGCTGGCGCAACCCGGCCATGTGCTGCTCTCGCGAACAAATGACTGATTCCCACGCGCGGTGGAGGCGGACGTCTCTCGGCCCTGATTCGCCTGGGCGGCGCGAGACGCGCGTCGCGCTGCTGCTTGGTGCGCCCGGGTGGCAGGCCAGGCGCGTGTGCACCAAGCGGGTGCTCCCGAGCTTTGACGGATTTGCCTATCGCGCGAGCGGGTGGTGATCGTGTAACCTGTGGTCAGACCACATGTCACCGAGAGGACCCTATGACCGCCCCACGCGCCTGGCAGGTCGTACTCGACGCGGTCGAACGCGATCTGCTCGACGGTCGGCTCAGTCCCGGGGACCATTTACCGCCCGAGCGCACCCTTGCCGCCGACCTCGGCGTCGGCCGATCCAGCGTGCGCGAGGCCCTGCGCGTGCTCGAAGTGCTCGGTCTGATCCGCACGGCGGTCGGATCGGGTCCCTCAGCGGGCGCGATCATCGTCGCCCGACCCGGCGGCGGCATGTCCGCGCTCATGCGCCTGCAGGTCGCGGCCCAGGGCTTTGCGGTGGCCGACGTGGTCAAAACCCGACTCGTGCTCGAAGGCTCGATCGTCACCGACCTCGCGACCGGTGATTCCCCCGACCTGGCCTCCTCCGTGCAGATCCTCACCGCGATGGAAGGCCAGCCCCTCACCGAAGCCGAATTTCTCGCCCTCGACGCGGCGTTCCACCTCTCCCTCGCCGAAGCGAGCGGCAACCAGGTCGTCACGGCGACCATGGCTGGCCTCCGCAGCGCGATCGAGGGGTACGCGCGGGCCGGTGCGGCGGGCCTGCCGAGCTGGCCGGCAACATCCGCTCGACTGATGCTGGAGCACCGCGGCATTCTCGCTGCCATTCTCGCCGGTGAAGCGGATGCCGCCCGCCTTGCGATGCACACCCACATCTCCGGTTACTACGCCGAAACCCACCTGCGCGATCACTAGAAAAGGACGACCATGGTTCAACGACGCATCCCCAAGATTAAAGATCTCGCCCCGCTGATGAAATTCAAGAGCCCGGAGTTCAACGCGAGGAAGCGCCGACTCGCTGCGGCGCTCACGATCGCCGATCTGCGCGCGATCGCCCAGAAGCGCACCCCGAAGGCAGCCTTCGACTACACCGAGGGCGCCGCCGAAGCCGAAATCTCGCTCGGCCGGGCCCGCCAGGCCTTTGAAGACATCGAGTTTCACCCCTCGATTCTGCGCGACGTGTCGACCGTTTCGACCGGGTGGGACGTGCTCGGCGGCCCGGTCGCACAACCGTTCGGCATCGCGCCGACCGGATTCACCCGCATGATGCAGACCGAGGGTGAGATCGCCGGGGCGCACGCGGCGGCCAGGGCCGGAATCCCCTTTGCGCTGTCGACCATGGGCACGACCTCGATCGAAGATGTGAAGGCCGCCAACCCGAGCGGCCGCAACTGGTTTCAGCTGTACATGTGGAAGGACCGCGACCGCTCGATGGCGTTGGTCGATCGGGCCGCGAAGGCCGGTTTCGACACGCTTCTGGTGACCGTCGATGTGCCCGTGGCAGGTGCTCGGCTGCGGGACAAGCGCAATGGTTTCTCGATTCCGCCGGCGCTCACGCTCGGCACGGTCGTCAACGCGCTGCCGCGCCCGGAGTGGTGGATCAACTTTCTCACCACCGAACCGCTCGCCTTCGCGAGCCTTGACCGTTGGAGCGGCACCGTCGCCGACCTGCTCGACACGATGTTCGACCCGACCGTGGACTTCGAGGACCTCGCCTGGATCAAGGCGCAGTGGCCGGGCAAGGTCGTCGTCAAGGGTGTGCAGAATCTTCAGGACGCCAAGCGCCTCGTCGATCTTGGCGTCGACGGCATCACGCTTTCGAACCACGGTGGCCGCCAACTTGATCGGGCGCCGATTCCGTTCCACCTGCTGCCGCAGGTCGCGCGTGAGGTCGGTGCGCACACCGAGGTGCACCTCGACACTGGCATCATGTCAGGAGCCGACATCGTGGCCTCCGTCGCGCTCGGTGCGCGCTTCACCATGATCGGCCGCGCCTACCTCTACGGCTTGATGGCCGGCGGCGAGGCCGGCGTCGACCGCACCATTCAGATTCTGTCGGAGCAGGTCAGCCGCACGATGCGGCTGCTCGGCGTGAACTCGCTCGAAGAGCTGAACCCCGGGCACGTGACGCAACTGGCCCGCCTGATGCCGGTCGCCGCCCCGATGGTCGCCTCGGCCGAGGCTGTTCCGGCACGGAAGGCGCCGGTGCGCAAGGCTCCAGTACGCGGGGCCCCAGTACGCGAGGCTCCAGTACGCACAGCCGCCGCGCCGAAACAGAGCGTCAGAGCATCCACTGCCGTCACGGGCACGCCGGTGAAGCGTGCGCCAAAGAAGGCGACCCCGACGGCATAGCCGTAGCCGCGGGCGGTGCAACCTGGCCCGGGTTTGCGCCGCCAGCTTATGGCCGTTTGACCCGATGCGCCGCGAGGCGGCGTTCAGATTCGTCGAGGTCGATGACTCCCTCTGCGACGCCGATCACGAAATCGAAACCCTCGTCGGCGGTGAAATCGTGGGCATAGCCGTTGATCCAGAGAGAGCACCATGAGGGTCCAGCCGGTGCGCTTGTTTCCATCGACGAGCCAATGATTGCGAACGAGCGATTCGAGCAGGGCTGCGGCCTTGCGGTCAAAGGTCGCGTAGGCATCCGTTCCGAACATGGACGCAGACGGCCGTGCCAGCGCAGACGCAAGCAGGCCGCCGTCCTGGACGTAGAATCCGTACCGCTCACTCACCTGAAGCGCGTCAGCGACCTCCAGGTAACGCGTCATGCGTCTTCGAGCCGCTGCAGCAACTCGGCGTCGTGGGTCAGCACGAACTGCAGGCCCGACTCGATTTCATCTCGACGCGAGTAGCGATCGACAACCAGGGTTGCGCCCTGCAGGAGCAGTGCGTGCTTCGATACGTGTTGTGCCGTCGCGAGCTCTTCGAGCTGACGATCGAGTTCCTCCGGGATGCGCACATTGATAGCCATACCAAAATGGTAGTAGGCCCGGTTTGGGTAGCAAGATCCTTCTTGAGACTGGTTCAGGCGAGATATTCGCCGAACGCCCGCAGGGCGAGAGCGTCGTCCTCCCAGGCGCCGCCCTCGTGCCCGTTGTAGGGCCAGACCGTGATCTGCTTCGGTCCGGCATAGTTGTTGTAGGCCGCGAACACGGTCGACGGCGGGCAGATCGGGTCCATCAGCGCGGCCGTCATCGTCACCGGCGCGCTGGCGCGCTTGGCGAAGTTCACGCCGTCGAAGTAGGAGAGCACGTCGTGCACCCGCGCTACCTTCAGCCGATTCGTGGCGAGGTATTGGCCGAGCTCGCGGTAGGGCATAGCGTCGGTGACGACGGATGCTCGCGGAAAGTCACAGAGAAATGGCACCCGCGCGACGACCGCGGCTAGATTGGGCACCAGTCCGGCCACGGCGAGCGCGATCCCACCGCCCTGACTGGTGCCGACCACGCCCACCCGGGCTTCGTCGACGAGCGCGAGGCTGCGGGCCGCCGACACAGCACGCACGGCGTCGGTGAACAGGCGGCGGTAGTAATAGGTCTCGCGCGAGTCGATACCGCGGGTCATGAAACCCGGCACCTGCGGGCCGCTCCCCGCAGCGTCGGCGGTATCGCCGGTGCTACCGTTGAAGCCCTGCCCGCGCACATCCATCTCGAAGTGCGCGTACCCGGCGGATGCCCACAATAAGTTTTGGAAACCCTGCCCACGTCCCCCGCCATAGCCGTGAAACTGCACGATGGTCGGCAGCGGACCGCTGGCACCGGCGGGAACGCGCAGCCAGGCTTTGATCGGTTGTCCGCCGAAGCCGGCAAAAGTCACGTCGAATACGTCGAGCGTTTGCAGACCGGCATCGACCGGAGTCACGGTGACATTGAGCGGATGGCTCTCGGCCTCGGCGAGGGTGTCGGCCCAGAACGCGTCGAAGTCACGCGGGTCGGCCTGGCCGCTGCGGTAGGCGAGGAGTTCGGCTTCGGGCAGGTCGGTGTACATGCCTGCCAGCCTACGGCCGCTCGGCCCCGAGCCCGGGCGCCTACTTGGCGGCGGTGAGGTCGACCAACACAAGGCGCAGTTGCTCGACGGCCCAGTCCACGTCGTCGGCGGAGACCACGATCGGCGGGGCGAGGCGAATGGTCGAGCCGTGCGTGTCTTTGGCGAGTACGCCGCGGGCGAGGAGGGCTTCGCAGACGACGCGGCCCGGGGCCAGCGCGGGATCGATGTCGATGCCGGCCCAGAGCCCGACGCCGCGTACCTCGACCACGCCGTGGCCGATCAGCGCCGAGAGCCCGGCGTGCAGGCGCGTGCCGAGCTCGGTCGCGCGCTGCTGGTATTCTCCCGTGGCCAGCATTTTCACGACGGCCAGGCCCACTGCGGCGGCCAGCGGGTTGCCGCCGAAAGTCGAGCCGTGCTCGCCGGGATGTAGCACTCCGAGAACGTCGGTGTTGCCGACGACCGCCGACAGCGGCACGATTCCGCCGCCGAGCGCCTTGCCGAGCAGGTACAGGTCGGGAACAACGCCCACCAGATCGCAGGCGAAGGTCGAGCCAGTGCGACCGAGGCCGGACTGAATCTCATCGGCGATGAACAGCACGCCCAGGCGCGTGGTGATCTCCCGCACGGTCGGCAGGTATGCCGCCGGTGGCACGACAATCCCGGCCTCGCCCTGAATGGGTTCGAGCAGCACGGCGACGGTGTTCTCGTCGATCGCAGCCTCGAGCGCCGCGGCGTCGCCGTAGGGCACGGTGCGAAAACCGGGAGTGAACGGACCAAAGTCAGCGCGGGCCAACTCGTCGTCGGAGAAGCTGATGATGGTCGTGGTGCGTCCGTGAAAGTTTCCGGCGGCGACGATAATGTTGGCCTGATCGGGCGCGACACCCTTCACCCGGTAGCCCCAGGCGCGGGCGACCTTGATGCCCGATTCGACCGCTTCGGCGCCGGTGTTCATCGGCAGCACCATGTCTTTGCCGGCCAGTTCGGCGAGCGCGGTCACGAACGGGCCGAGCTGGTCATTGTAGAAGGCACGGCTGGTGAGGGTGATACGGCCAAGCTGCGCGCGGGCCGCGTCAAGCAGCACCGGGTTGGAGTGTCCGAAGTTCACGGCGGAGTACGCGGCGAGGCAATCCAGAAAGCGGTGACCGGCAACATCCGTTACCCAGGCACCGTCACCGGAGGCGACGACGACCTCGAGGGGGTGGTAATTGTGCGCGGCGTGCACGCTTTCCTGGGCGATGAGTGCGGCTGCTTCCGGCGAAACGGATGCTGTGGGTGCGTCGGTCAGATTCGTCGTCATGTCGTTCTCCTTCAGGTTCGTTGTCGCGGTATGAGTGGGCGCGGTCATCGGCGCAGCTCGAGTGTGCAGCACTTCACGCCGCCGCCGCCGAGCAGCAGCTCGGACAGGTCGACGCCGATCGGGTTGTAGCCGCGGGCACGCAGCTGGCGTTCGAAGTCCTTGGCACGGGCGGCGATGACGACGTTGTACCCGTCGGAGTAGGAGTTGAGGCCGAGGATGGATGCATCCTCTTCGGTGACGATGATCGCGTCGGGATAACGTTCCTGCAAAATCGCGAGGCTTTCCGCGTCGAACGCGCTCGGAAGGTACGCGATGTTGCTGTCGTCGAGCACGGCGACGGCGGTGTCGAGGTGGTAGAAGCTTGGGTTGATCAGGCGCAGGGTGATGACCGGGCGGCCAGCGATGACCGAGAGCTCTGCATGGCTGTTCGAGTCGCTGCGAAAGCCGGTGCCGGCCAGAATCACGTCGCCGACCAGCAAAAAATCGCCCTCACCCTCGTTGGTCTCGACCGGCACGCGCACGTCGAAACCGTTGGCGCCGAACCAGCGCATGTAGGCGGGGCCCTCGGGCTGGCGCTGCACGTGGGTGAACTTGGCACCGTAGGCCTGGTTGTCGATGACGAATCCACCGTTGGCCGCGTAGACCATGTCGGGCAGTCCGTCGATCGGTTCGATCAGCTGCACGTCGTAGCCGAGACCGACGTAGGTGTCGTACAGGGTCTGCCACTGCGCGACGGCGAGCGAAGTGTCGGTGGGCACGGCCGGGTCCATCCACGGGTTGATGCGGTATACCACGGTGAAGAATTGCGGCTTGCACATGAGAATAGTGCGCTTGGTGGCGGTGCGCACCGGAACGGTGGCTTCTGCAGCGAGAACGGGGGCGGGAGAGTTGATCGACATGAAGCTCCTTCGTCGTTTAGCGGGCCTGACAACCCGAGAAACGTAGGGTGGATGGCGGACCAGGTCGCTCACGAGAGCCCGGCGCGATTGACTTGCGATCATTCCGGGACGCCAGTCTTAGTCTCACACAGCACGATTCAACGTTTCACGCTGATCTGCGCAATAAATCTTCGAGAATGACCATCGGAACGCACATTTGCGTACAGCAGTCGCTTAGACTCGGTCCATGGACAACCTAGACCACAGCATTCTCGACCTGCTGCGCCAGAACGCACGAGCCGGCTACGGTGACATCGGATCCGTCGTGGGTTTGTCGGCATCCGCTGTGAAACGGCGCGTCGATCGGCTCGTGGCCGACAAGGTCATTCGCAGCTTCACCATTCAGGTTGATCCGGCTGTCGACGGCATGAGCACCGAAGCCTACGTCGAGCTGTTCTGCCGAGGCACCGTCGCCCCCGACGAACTCTTGCGCATTCTCTCCGGCGTGCCGGAGGTGGTCGATGCCGGAACGATCACCGGAAGCGCCGATGCCATGGTACACATTCGTGCCCGGGACATTCCAGGCCTCGAGGCGGCCCTCGAAAAGGTGCGCCTCGCGCCCAACGTCGACCACACCCGCAGCGCGATCGTCTTGTCCCGTCTGATCCACCGTTCGGTCGGGTAACGACGGAGGTCAAGCAGCAGGGACGGGCTTTTGACGCACGGGAGCGACCAGGTGCAGCAGCGTCACTGCAGCGATCGACCCGGCGCAGAGGATGCCAGCGAGCACGACGATCTGAAACCGCCCGGCCTCGAGCGGCGAGGCTCCCCCGAAAAGCGCGCCGACGAACGCCCCCGGGAGGGTGACCAGCCCCGTGGTCTTGGTCTGATCCGTTGACGGGAGAATGGCGAAATAGACCGCTTGCCGAGCGAGTTCCCGGGTGGACTGACCGGGTGTGGCGCCGAGCGCGAGCCAGCCCTCAACCTCGTCCCAGTGATCGCCGACCGCTTCGGTGAAGCGCCGTCCGCTCAGCGTCGCGATCGACATGGCATTGCCGATGATGATGCCACCGATCGCGAGAACGTAGCGCGGTGAAAATTCAATCGCTCCGGTCGTGAACACGATCGTCAGCGTGACAACAACGCCGAGCCCCATCGCCGCGGCAACCCGCACCAAATGGCGCCGGTTGAAGCCGATCCGCCGGGTCACCGTGCCAACGGCCGCCGCGAACATGACGAGCAGTCCGACACCGACCCAGAGCGGATCGTTGATGATTCCGCTGAGAATCAGGCTGATCGCGGCCAGCTGCAGGGTGCCGCGCAGCAGGGCCAGCGCCGGCGCGAACGGATGCTGCGTGCGGTAACCACGCAGCACCGTCACGACCACCGCCAGAAGCAGCACGACACCGACCAGGGTCGGCAGTAGCCCGGCCAGTTGAGCGGGTAGATTGGCCGGAAAGGTCATGGGATCGAGCCTACCGAGCCGCCGCGGCCTCACGAACGTTGCTTCAAGAACGCTGAGGCACTCATTCACCCGGTCTCTTGGATATTCTGGAGGAACGTACCAACGGTATGCTGTTGCAGCATCCGTTATGGCGGGGCAAAATTGTTCCTAACGTCGAACGGAGGGTTCCGTGCCCGCTTCTTTTATCGCCATTGATTCCCAGTCGAGTACGCCGCCCTTTGAGCAGTTACGCAGTCAGGTGATTGCGGCCGTGCGCTCCGGCGAACTCGCCCACGACACTCGCCTGCCGACCGTGCGGGCCCTCGCCGCTGAACTCGGCCTGGCCACGAACACGGTCGCCCGCGCCTATCGTGAGCTAGAGCGTGACGCCGTCATCGAAACCCGCGGCCGATTCGGGTCATTCATCGCTCCCAATGGCGATGCGGCGGCGCGGCAAGCCCAGGCTGCGGCCGCATCGTTCGCCGCTCGCATTCAGCAGCTCGGGCTGAGCCAGGAGGAGGCGCTCGCTCTCGTCACCGAAGCTCTGGAACGTCCGCGCGCCTGAGCGTCTCGGCTGCACTCTTCTGGGTACGTTGGAGCGAAGTTTCTGCGGTTAGGCACGGCCGCGACAGCTTTTTCTGCCGAGCGTCGATTGCCCCGCTGGTTTGTATTGCTACTCTGGTACAAAACGCACACAAAAGGAGGGTTTCGTGAATCCGATCTTAGTGATTCTGGCAGCGTTGGCAATGGCGGGTCTCGGCATCCGTTTGGCCTATATCTCGCGGGCCGAACCGCGCAAACGAATGCTTCACGCCTACTCCCAGCAGGTCGGGCTCGCGTTGGTGCCCGAAATTGTTCCCGAGCTGTCGCGCCGACTTTACCGCCGCGAACGTGCCGGAGTGGTCGGATCGATGGTGGGACTCGTCGTCGGAGCGGCGGTACTCGTCGCAATGGACGGCAGCGAGAGCCTATGGAACGGGCTTCTGGTCGGGGTAGCGATGACGGTTACGTCGACAATCGCCCTCATCCTCAATGATTCGCGTGTGGCCTTCACCCCGGTTCCCGACGCGCCGCGACTCGCACGCAGCCTGTTGCCCCGGTTGGCCGATTACGTCACGCCGCTCGACCGCACGTTTTCGCTAAGCTTTCTGGCGCTGGCTACCCTCGGCTATGTTGCCGTGCTCGGGGTCATCGCGATCAACCCGGAGCAAGTGTTCGATGACGTTTCGGTGCGTACAATTCTCTGGCCGGCCGGACTCTTGCTGGCCCTCGCGGCCGCAGCGAGCCTGCTGACCTGGGCGGCTGCCGGCGCGCTGCTCGGCCGCGGCCAACCGGCCAGCACATTCATCGAACTGGCTTGGAGCGATGCCTTTCGCAGTACCACCCTGCGCAGCCTGATCGGAATCCCGGGCATTATCGCCGCCGTCAGCACCTGCGTGTTGTTTCTGTCACTGAGTGACGCGATTGACCTGCCGGAGCCCGGTTCGGTCGGGGAGGTCCTGGTTGATTCCTTCGCGATCGTGGGGCCGGTGCTGGTCTTCGCCCTGATCGGTTGGAGCGTGACGAGCTTGCGCAATCGCAGCACCACGCACTACCTACGCCGAATGTGGCCCGAGACAGCCGCCGAGCTAATCCGGCGCCGGCGCGGCCCATCCGCCCATAACTTGCCCGATGAGGACAGCCGCGAGAAGACCTCGGCATGATGCTGCTGGTCGATCCGCGTTCCGCCACACCGCCCTACGAACAGTTGCGGGTGCAGGTACTCGCCGCTGTTCGCGCGGGTGATCTGACCCCCGGGGACAAGCTGCCGACCGTACGCAAGCTCGCCGAGGATTTGGGGCTCGCCACCAATACCGTGGCCCGCGCCTACCGCGAGCTCGAGCGCGACAAGGTCATCGAGACGCGCGGCCGCAACGGATCCTTCATCGCCGCAAGTGGCAACGCTACCCAGCAACAGGTGCAGGCCGCCGCCGCCGCGTTCGCCGACCGGGCGCGCAAGCTCGGCGTGGCCCCCGCAGAGGCGCTCGGGTTCGCGCGCGCGGCCCTCGGGTTTCGCGCATAGCGGCTGGGCTTCGGGTAGGGCCGCACATAACTGCGGAAATTCGGGCGCAATGTGCGCCCAACGCGCAGTTTTCGAGGCTGGGGCCGGAAATCTCCGCGGTTGCGTACGAGGCCTACGGTATCCGCTCGTAGGCGCGCGGCCCGCCGCAGGCCGGCAACACTCGCGTGCACACCGCCGCACAAACCGACCAGGCCCGCGCCCGGTCGAACTGCTGAGGCAGCCCGGCGCAGCTAGAGGCGAGCGCGATAGTGCGCGGCAAGACGCTCGAAGCCCTCGTCGAGGGAGACCGCGGGGGTCCAGCCCAGGTCGGCGCGAGTGCGGCGCTGGTCGAACCAGTGCGCCGTCGAGAGCTGTTCGGCCAGAAACCGGGTCATCGGTGGCTCGTCGACACCCGGGCGACGCCGCCAGATGGCCTCGATGAGCGAGCCGACACCGCGGGCAGCGGATGCCGGCACCCGCCAGGTCGGTGCCGCCACGTTGGCCGCGCCGCAGATTCCGGCGAGGATGTCCGCGACCGGGCGCGGTTCCCCGTTGGTGATCACGTAACTCTGGCCGTGCACGGAGGCAGCCGCGTCGAGCGCGGCGTGAATGGCCGAGGCCGCGTTATCGACGTAGGTCGTGTCGATCAGCGCAGCGCCGTGGCCAAGCAACGGCAGCCGACCTGAGCGCGCACGGTCGACGATGCGCTCAACCAGCTGGGTATCGCCGGGACCCCAGACCAGGTGCGGACGCACAGCGACCACACGGAACTTGGGAGCATCGGCAGCGAGCGCGAGCAGCTCGGCGCGCGCCTTGGTACGGGCGTAATCGCCACGAGCGTGTTTCGGCGAGGCCGGCAGTGCATCGGAACCCATGATAGAGCTGCCAGCGTGGGCTACGGATGGCGATGAAACGTAGACGAAACGGGAAACGCCAGCCTGCTGCGCAGCCTGCACAACGGTGTGGGTGCCGCCGACATTCACCGCCTCGAACTCGGCCGGGTCACCGGTGAGCGAGACCTTTGCAGCCAGGTGTACGACCGCGTCCATACCGCTCACGGCGTAGGCGAGACCGGCGTAGGGTGTGTCGGCGACAGTCGTGATGGAGCCGTGCACGTCTTCGACGCCCGTCAGGCCGGACGACCGCCGCTGAAAGGTTCGCACCTCGTGCCCGGCCGCGCTGATGCTGGCGGCGACGGCACGGCCGAGAAATCCGCTGGCTCCAGTCACAAGTACTTTCATGATTTGGCTTTCATGGCTTGGCTTTCATGGCTTGACCCAGCGACCACCAGAGAGAATGCCGGTCGCCCAACGCGAAAGCCGGCTGCGGTCGATCTTGGAGTTGTGCCGAATATCGGTGGGCAGGCCGGGCACGACGAGCACGGCGGCGACCGGCGAGCCGACAGCGGAGCGCACTGCGGCGGCGAGCGGCACGGATGCCCGGTGCATGCGGCTGGCCGGCGGCACGGTTTCGATCACGGCGACCTGCTGCTGGGTGCCGACCGGGCCGACGCCGATGAAGGCCGCCCGAGCAACGTCGGGCAGCGTTTCGATGCGCTGCTCCGGACCGACCGGGGTGACAACGCCGTCAGCCGTCACGATGACATGCGGCATGCGGCCCTCGACCCAGAGGCGGCCTGCGCTGTCGAGGTGACCGACGTCACCGGTTCGATGCCAGCGTTCGCCGGGCACGGCGCCGCGGCGCGAGGCCCGCTCGGTGAGCCAGAGCCGGTCGTAGTGGTCCTTGACGTGCGGCGCCGACACGACGATCTCACCGGTCACGTCGGGCTGCTCCGACAATTCACCAACGGATGCCCCACTCGCGTCGAGCGCGCTGATCCGGATGCGCGTGGTTTGTGTCGAGGCCCCGACGCAGACTCCCCCGGCCGGGTTCACAGTGGTCGCAGTCGGCATCGCGATCGGCGCGGTCTCTCCATCTCCGCTGGTTGAACTTGCCGGGACCACCGTCTCAGGTTTCGAGGCAGCGGACGGGGCCAGCTCGTCGTCGTGCGCTGCGGCATCCGTTCTGCAAGGCATCGAAACACTCGCAGCAGCAGCCCGAATGCCCTCGAGCGTGATGTCGGCCATCAGCAGGCCCTCGGTCATGCCGTACGGGGTGTGCGCGGTCGCTTGCGGCATGAGCGCCGCGGCCTGGGTGAGCAGGCTCTCGGAGATTGGGGCGCCGGCCGAGAGAAAACGCTGCACCCCGGCGAGGGCCGCGTGATCGGTGGGGGTGAGCGCGCCGGCGGTCGCAACGACGTTCACGAGCGCGGCGGGCGAAAGGAAGACAACGGTGGCGTCGATGGCGGCGACGGCGGCAGCAACCGCGGTGGCCGTGAGGGTCTTGGGGGCGGTGACGTCCATGTCGGGCGTGACCGAGCGGGCGCCGAGGGCCGGGCCGAGCAGGGCGAACGGAGCGAATCCGGCGACGAGACCGGTTCCGACGCCAACTCCGTATTGCAGAAAGAGGGCATTGCTCACGGCGGAGAGCTGGCCGTGCGTATAGACGACGCCCTTGGCCGGCCCGGTCGATCCGGAGGTGAACAGCACGGCCGCCGCGTCGGTCGGCGCGGGCTCGGTCGGGAGTGCGTCGCCGGCGTCGAGGCGCGCCTGACCCAGCCTGGTCAGCTCGGCGAGGGTGTGCTCGATGCTCAGGAGTGCGGCCATCGGTGCCGGAAAACGCGCTGTCGAGATCTTGCGTCCGGGCCAGCCGAGAGCGCGGGCGGCCATGAGGCCGGGAGCGGCTCCGATGACGCAGTCAGGGCGGGCGCCGCGCACGGCGCGAGTGAGGCCGGGGAGGCCGAGGCCGGCATCCGCTACGACGACGATCGCGCCGATGCGCACGCAGGCGTAGAGCACCGCGGTGAGGTCTGCGCTCGGCGGAACCAGGAGCGAGACGCGGTCGCCGGGCTTAACGCCGATGAAGACGAGACCGGCCGCGATCTGGCGCACACGCCGCGACAGCAAGCGCCAGCTGACGGTGCGCGGGGCCGCCGGCTGCATATCAACGAGGGCGATCTCGTCGGAGCATTGCAGCTCGTCGAGGTAATACCAAAGTGGATGCGTCCCCGCGACTTCCCACGCGGCTTGCGATCCCCCTCTGGCGGTCTCGGCAAGCTCGACCAACGACAGGGGCGCAGCCGACGAGGCGGCCTCACTCCCCGAGACGGCGTCACCAAGCCAGAGCAGCGCGGCGGCAGCGTAGTCCGCGTCCTCGGCCAGCAGATGCCCAGCGCCCTCGAACCGGTGCACTTGGGCGTGCGGCATCCGCTCGACCAGGTCGTCGAGGTAGCGGTCGCTAAAGATCGGGTCGCGTGGACCCCAGAGCAGCAATGTCGGCACCGTGAGGGCGCGTGCGCCCTCCGCTATGCGGTCGAGTTCGGGCCGACTTTCGTGGCTTAGCGCGACCGGAATGTCGGCGACGAACCCGCCGATTCCCCCGCGCCGAGCACTCGTCAGGTACGGCGCTCGGTAGCCGCGCTTGACCTCATTCGATAGCGACGGATGCGCCAACGCCAGCGTCGTGGCCAGAAAAGCCGGCGTCGCCACGGTCGCCGGACCGAGAATTCCACGACCGAGAGCGAGCCGCAACGGCGCCGGAATCGGAACGCCAGCGCACTGATGCACCGCCGTATTGAGCAGCATGACCCCGGCCAGCAGCTCGGGGTGGTCGACGGCCCAGCCGAGCGAGACCACTCCTCCCCAGTCATGGCCGAGGGTGATGACCGGCCCGGCCAAGTCGAGGGCGTCGGTGAGGTCGCCGAGGTCCTGCACCCGGCGGGCCAGTGGGCGAAAACCTCCGGTGCGCTCGGAAAAACCCATGTCGAGCTGGTCGACGGCGATCACGCGCCAGGCGGGCGCACCCGACGCCGCGGCATCCGTTGCCGACGACAGCAGGCTGCGCCACAGGTAGGACCAGGTCGGGTTGCCGTGCACGCACAGAATCGTTCCGACCGCAATCACGCCGAGCGCGTCGAGCTGCGGGCCGTTGTCGAGCAGGTGCCAGCCGTGCCGCAGCTCTCCCGTTGAATTGCTCTCGGCAACCTCGACCAGCTGGGACCACTCCGGGTCGAGGCCCGCCAGCCCGACCGGCGGCAGTGCCGCCGGAGCCGAAACGGTGCGAGACAGACGACGGGAGGTTCGGGTATCAGTCACAGGGCCATTTCTGAGCGGGTTCGAGCAGGGTTACAGAACGGAGTTCACCAGCAGAGCTCCATCATGGCGGTGTTGAGGCCGGAACCGACGCCCATCAGCAGCACCCGGTTGCCCGGCTGCAGATTCGACGCCTCTTGCGAGAGCGTGATCGGAATCGACGCCGGGCCCACATTGCCAAGCTTCGGATAGGTCAGCGGAATCTTGGTTTTGTCCATGCCGGTCGCCTTGACGATGGCGTTGGTGTGCACGTCGGAGACCTGA
The DNA here is from genome assembly GCF_002929785.1 of Cryobacterium sp. Y62. Lineage (NCBI taxonomy): Bacteria > Bacillati > Actinomycetota > Actinomycetes > Micrococcales > Microbacteriaceae > Cryobacterium > Cryobacterium sp. Y62. The sequence continues at coordinate 86,893 of NZ_PJJK01000115.1, forward strand.
TGCACGATGTAGCGGTCCATGTTGGACCAGCTCCAGTCGCGCTTTGCCTCGGTCCAGGCAGAGACGACCAATTCCATGCCGCCCTTGAGTAGCGCCTTCGCGTCGGTGAACATGCCATCGACGCTGCCGACGCAGAGTCCGTTGAACTGGGTGGCCGCGCGGGTGACTCCACCTAGAATGCGGTGTCCGCCGGGGTGGGCATCCGCTGGACCGAGCACGGCGGCGGCAGCGCCGGAGCCGAGGGTGAGGCTCGCGAACTCGCTCATGAAGTCTTTGCGCTTGATGCCCGGGCGACCGAGGCGCTCGATCGTGTTGGTCTGGATCTCATCGGCGTCTTCACCGTCAATGATCACGGCGTACTTGATCTGCCCGCTGTCGATGAGCTGCGCGGCGAGGGTCATGCCGTTGACGAAGCCGAGGCAGGCGTTGGCGATGTCGAAGTTGATCGCCGACGACGGCAGGCCCAGGCCGTGGTGGATTCGCACGGCAACGGAGGGTTCGAGATGCTTGCGGGTGACCGAGGTGTTGATGAGCAGGCCCACGTCGCTCGGCTTGATGCCGGCCTCGCGCAGGGCGATCTTGCCGGCCTTGACCGCGGCGTCATCGAAGGTCTCATTCGGCCCCCAATTGCGGCGTTCGTACACACCGGCGACGCGCTGCAGCAGCCCGATCGGCAGTTTGAGGCGCGTCAAAGCAGGCTTCAACCGTCGGTCGATCTCTTCCGACGTTATGATCAGCGGCGCCATCAGACTCGCGATCGACAACAAGGCGACGTTTCGATGCGTCGTCGTCGCGTTTCCGTTCAAGCGTGAACCCCTGTCGAGTTGTGGACAGCGGTAAGCATACGTCCCCTGTGAGTTTGACTTACGAAACTGTACGCGAACCACACGTAGCCTGTGAGCGCTATCGATTGCTCGGTGTAGAACCGCGGAGATTCTCGCCGATAACCCCCATAAAAATGCGATTGAAGGCTGCCAGACGAGAATCTCCGCAGCTGGGTGCGCTCTAGATCACGCCGTCCGAGAGAGTGCTCGGGTTGCCGAACCGGTGCGCGGTGATGGAGATGGCCTGTTCCCGCAGGAACGGCAGCACCTCGATGCGGCCGGCCTGGGTGACCGCGTTGGAGTACACGGCGATGTCGGGGCTGCCGTTGACGGCGTCGGCAAAAGCGGATGCCGCCTCCCGCGCCCCCAGCACCGGGTCGCTGCCGATGAGGCGCACGCGGCTGGCCGTGATGCCACCGGAACGGGCCCGGTCGAGCCACTCGTCGTCGCTTTCAATGAACACCGGAATCTCACGCTCGGCCAGGATGTTGCGCACGGCCGGCGGAACCGGAATGGTGCTCGACACGTCGAAACGTGACGTCGACAGGGTCGCAGCGGCGATCACGCGCAGCAGCTGGGCGAGCGTTCCCGACTCGGTCAGGCGCACGGTGACCGGCAGCGCGCGGTAGCGGAACAGGTTGCGCTCCACGCCGAGGTCGGTCGCGTCGCGCACGACATTGAATTCCTCGCGCCAGGCGAGTGCGTCGCTCACTGCGGAGCGGCGCAGCACGTCGAAGTCGGCGTAGTCGAGAAAAGGCTGGCTCGCCTCGATGATGTCGGTGACGCGCTGTTCGAGCCCGCGCAGGTGCAGCGTCGAGCTGTTGCGGCCGGGCTCGTTGACCCAGCTGCCGAGGCCGAGCAGGTAGTTCGGTCCGCCGGCCTTGGTGCCGGCTCCCACGGCTGAGCGCTTCCAGCCTCCGAAGGGCTGGCGCTGCACAATGGCACCGGTGATGCCACGGTTGACGTAGAGGTTGCCGGCCTCGATCGTGTCGACCCAGAGGGCCAGCTCGTCGGCGTCGAGCGAATGTAGCCCGGTGGTCAGGCCATAGTCGACGGCGTTTTGAAAGCGGATGGCTTCTTCCAGATTGCGCGCGTGCATCACACCGAGCACCGGACCGAAGAACTCGGTGAGGTGAAAGTACGATCCGGGCACGACGCCGGTGCGGATGCCCGGTGACCAGAGTTTGCCGGTCCCATCGAGCTGCTTCGGCTCGACCAGCCACTTCTCTTCAGCACCGAGGGTGGTCAGCGCGTGCAGCAGCTTGCCGTCGGCCGGCGACATGATCGGGCCCATCTGGGTAACCGGGTCGCTCGCGTGGCCAACCTTGATCGACGTCGCGGCGTCGACCAGCTGGCCGAGGAACCGCTCCGACTTTGCGACCGATCCGACCAGAATCACCAGGCTCGCGGCCGAGCACTTCTGGCCGGCGTGGCCGAAGGCGCTCTTGACAACGTCAGCGGCGGCCAGGTCGAAGTCGGCCGAGGGGGTGACGATGATGGCGTTCTTGCCGCTGGTTTCGGCGAGCAGCGGGAGGTCCCGGCGGAACGAGCGAAACAGCTCGGCCGTCTCGTAACCGCCGGTGAGAATGACCCGGTTCACCGCGGGGTGCGCGATGAGCTTGGCGCCGAGCTCACGGTCGGGCAGGTTGACCAGCGCGAGAAGTTCGCGAGGAATGCCTGCTTCCCACAACGCCTCGACGACGACGGCACCGGTGCGCTGGGCTGCGGTGGCGGGCTTGACCACGACGCCAGCACCCGACGCGAGGGCGGCGAGCATGCCACCGGCCGGGATGGCGGTCGGGAAATTCCACGGCGGGGTGACGACGATGAGCTTGGACGGCACGAAGATGGCGCCCTGCACACGGTCGAGGTCCTTGGCTCGTTCGGCGTAGTAGTTGGCGAAGTCGATGGCTTCGCTCACTTCGGCGTCACCCTCGGTGATGGTCTTGCCGCACTCGCTCGCCATGACCTCGATCAGGCGGTCACGGTTGGCGGCGAGCGCCAGGGCGGCGCGGTGCAGCACCGCAGCACGTTCGACGCCGGTCTTCTGGCCCCAAGCGATTCCGGCTTCGAGCACACCGTCAATGATCGTGTTCAGCGCGGCCTCGTCGGGCACCGCAGCGGCCAGGTTCGTGTCCGTTCCGAGAGTGGATGCATCGGCGCGGGCCAGGATACGCCGGCCCCAGGCCCGGTTGGCGGGCAGCGACGGGTCGGTGTCCGGCTCGTTGTGGAAGGTTGAGTGCGTGGGCACCGAGCCGCGGGTGATGCCCAGCAGCAGGCCGGTCAGTTGCGGATCGTCGTCGGGGGCGGTCTCGGAAATCTGGCTCCGGGCATCCGTGTGGGCGGCAGCCAGGCGATCAAAGTCGTAGCTACTCGAGCGATCCTGCACCCGGTTGGGAGTAGGCACCACGTCATCGAGGGCGTCGAGGGAGGCTTGAAAACGGGCCTTCTCACGGTCGAACAGCTCGGGGTTGCTGGTCAGTTCGAACACGGCCGACATGAAGTTCTCCGAGCTCGCGTTCTCTTCGAGCCGGCGAATGAGGTAGCTGATAGCCACGTCGAACTGCGAAGGATCGACGACGGGTGTGTAGAGCAGCAGCTGGCCGACGTCATTGCGCACGGCTTGCGCCTGGCCTGTGGCCATGCCAAGCAGCATCTCGAACTCGACCCGGTCGTCGACGCCGCGGGCGACGCTGAGCAGGTGCGCCCAGGCCACGTCGAACAGGTTGTGGCCGGCAATGCCGAGCTTGACGGCATCCGTATTCTGCGGGGTCATTGCCCAGTTGAGCACGCGCTTGTAGTTCGTGTCGGTGTCTTGCTTGCTGCCGAAGGTCGCGAGGGGCCAGTCGTGCACAGCGGCATCGACATTCTCCATCGCAAGGTTGGCACCCTTGACCAAACGAACCTTGATTGGTGATCCGCCAGCCGCTCGCCGGTTCTGCGCCCAGTGGGTCAGGCCTTGAATCGCGCTCAGGGCATCGGGCAGGTAGGCCTGCAGCACGATCCCCGCCTCAAGATGGGCGAGCTGCGGCTGGTCAAGCAGCCCTTCGAACACCGCGATGGTGAGGTCAAGGTCGCGGTATTCCTCCATGTCGAGGTTGATGAATTTCGGGGTAGCAGATGCCGCGGCGAACTCAAACAGCGGCGTCAGGCGCTTGATCACGCGGGCGACGGTCTCGTCGAAGGCCCACATCGACAGCTGGCTGGCGATCGAGGAAACTTTGATCGAGACGTAGTCCACGTCGGGACGCTGGAGGATGCGGCTCGTTGCCTCGAGGCGTTCGAGCGCCTCTTTCTCGCCGAGCACGGACTCACCGAGCAGGTTGATGTTGAGGCGGTTACCGCCCTCTTTCAGGTGCACGAGCGCGGGGCCGAGCTTCTCGGGGGTCGCGTCGACGACGAGGTGGCCAACCATCTGGCGCAGCACCGTGCGTGCGGCTGGAATGACGACCCAGGGCAGCACTGGTCCGAGGATACCGCCGAGGCCGATGGCCGCGCGCATGTGCGGCGGCAGAAAACCGGGTGCCTTTTTGGCAACCTTCGCGAGGCTGTAGCCGGCGACCATCTTGTCCTCGGGGCGCATGACGCCGTCCACAAAGCCCACCGTGAAGTCGAGACCGTTCGGGTCCTTCAGAACGCCGGCGAGCCGCTCGGCGGCGGCATCCGTTGGGATGGTAGCGCTTTCGTCCAGCCATTTCTTAACGAGCTTGACGACCTCCGCACTGAAATCCTCATTGGTAGGGCGGGTGGAGGCGTTGGTCATGGTCACGAGACTAGTCTTTCGTTCACGGATGGGTTGCTCTGGTGGTTCAAGTCTGTGGCCAGCCTATATTTAGTAAAAGCAATTGTTTCTGCATGATATTCGTTACAATTTCTAATGATTTGGTTTCGGGCGGGTCAATGGGTGTAAGGGGCAGCGGATGCTGGATGTCAGGCGACTGCGACTGCTGCGCGAACTGAAGATTCGCGGCACCCTCGCCGGGGTCGCCGAGGCCCTCGCCTACAGCCCTTCCGCGGTGTCGCAACAGCTCGCACTGCTCGAAAAAGAAGCCGGCGTCGTGCTGCTCAAGAAGGTTGGCCGGCGGGTGCAGCTCACGCAGCAGGCGGAGATTCTGGTCGAACACACGACCTTTCTGCTGGAGCGGTTGGAGCTCGCCGAGGCCGACCTGCGCGCGAGCACCACGACGGTGTCTGGCACGGTGCGGGTGGCCGTGTTCCAGTCGGCCGCCCTCGCCGTGATTCCGCGGGCACTCACCTTTCTGGCCGAGGATTTTCCGGCCCTGCGGGTAGAAGTGACCGAACGCGAGCCGGAACGTGGCCTGTTCGAGGTCGCGGCGCGCGACTTCGACCTCGTGCTCGCTGAGCAGTATCCCGGCCATACCCGAGCGCACTGGCCCGACCTCGACCGCATCAATCTCGCGACGGATGCGTTGCGGCTCGCGGTGCCGCCGGATTCCGGACGGATCAACGCAGCGACGTTGGAGGAGACCGCCGGGCTGCCCTGGGTGATGGAGCCCGTGGGCACAGCGTCACGGCAGTGGGCGACGCAGCTTTGCCGCTCGGCCGGGTTCGAACCGGACGTTCGGTTCGAAACGGCCGACCTGATCGCACATATCCGCCTGATTGAATCGGGCAATGCCGTGGGCATTCTGCCCGACCTGGTCTGGGCCGGGCGAATGCCGGCCGTACAGTTACACGACTTGCCTGGCACCCCGCACCGCACCCTGTTTTCGGCCGCACGCCATTCGAGCGCCCAGCGACCAGGGGTGGTCGCGGTGCGCGAAGCCCTCGACCGGGCGGTGAGCAAGGTGGCCAAACCCACCGAATCCGACCCGCTCGAGCCGCCGCGCCCGTTCGAGCCCCTCGCGCCGGTGTAGCCGGATTCCGCGAAAGCGGGTAAAAGGTTTGCTTCAGCCCTCGCGAAGCAGCCGTCACTGAAAACGCGCCTAGCTTCCCGCCCCAACGTCACGAACCGACGCAAGATGTCCGATAACCCGCCGCACCCGCCTGCGAGATCCACCCATTCGTTGGTCGAGCTTGCCGACGCTTCTATGGCAGAAGTCAAGCGTATGGCCGTAAATCTTTCCCAGATTGATGGCCAAGTTCACTGATCGTTTTTGGGCGCGTCAAGGTGGCGGGGTGGGCCGTCGAAGACGGCTCGACCCGCTGGGTCGGCGGTTCCGGGCTGGGGTGGCGGGTGTCGCTGGCTAGCCGGTGAGGTTCTCCAGGACGCGATAGAGGTGGCGGGCGATGTAGCAGTTTCAGACTGCGGATGATCTCCTTGCGCGTCTGTCCCTCCTGCGTCTTCTTGGCGAAGTAGGCGACGGTGTCGGGGTCGTGGTGGTAGCGGTAGAACGCGGTGACGTAGAGCGCGTTACTCAGCTGCCGGTCGCCACCGCGGTGCAAACGGTGGCGGGTGGTGTTGCCCGAAGACGCCGGAATCGGCGCGGCGCCGGCGAAGCGAGCGAACGCCGCTTCGGAGCGGATGCGTCCCTTGTGTGACCACGACACAACCAGCTGCGCGGCGACGTAGGGGCCGACGCCGTGCTCGGCCAGGAGGCGGGGTGCGAGAGCGGAGACGTGCTTGAGGAGGCCCTTCTCGTTCGCTTTGAGCTCGACGCTTCGGCGGAGGATGTCCTGCGCTTCGCGGGTCGCTTCCGCCCGGATGGTGACCATGCCGGCGTCGTCGGTGCGGTGAGCACGCCACGCGGCGACCTGGCTGATTTGCTCATCGGTGAGGCTGGTGCGCACGTCCAGGCCGAAGCCGAACCCGCGGAGCAGCGCGGTGAGGCGATTGATCGAAGAGCCGCGGGAGCGTTTCAGCGCGGCGCGCGCGGTGAGCAACACGGTCAGCGCGGCGTGGTCGCCGGCGTGGTTGCGCGGGGTGATCAGCTGCTCGACGGGCAGAGCGAGCGCGTAACGGGCAGCGTGTTCGGCGTCGATCGGGTCGAATTTTCCCGCCCGTCGAACACCGCGTTTGGGTGGTTTTGTTTCGCTGACCCGCACACCCGAGGCGATCAAAAGGTCGCAGAATTGGGCGCCGTAGGACCCGGTGCCTTCCATCGCGACCAGCACCGGCACGGTCGTTTCCCGCTCGATCCAGGCCTGCGCTCGTTTCAGGCCGGCCGGGTTGGTGGGGAACGTTTGCGCGATGCCGTGGCGGGCGCCCAGCTGATCTATCGCCACGAGTGTGTGGGTCTTGGCGTGGGTATCCACCCCCACGACGTGGCCGAAAACTTGTGAGACCATGGTCACGATAACTCCTTTGGTTGGGTGTTATTTCGTGCCGGTCTGGGATTTCCTCGGGGAACATCTCTGTAATGAGTCACGACCTAGCAACAGGTACGGACGGGCTTCTAATCAAGTCACTCTGAGGGTCACAGGCCGGCTCGACTGAATGCGTGAAGCGGACATGTCGGCAGCAAGACACCTCAATGAAGAGGGTCAGGGATCGCAAGTGTCACGCATCACACAGGAGAGTCAAGACCAGCCTGTCAGCTGATAACCAGACCAGCTATAACCATTACAGAGATCACAATCGACCAACTCGCGCCATGTCTGCGAAACGTGGGTACCGTCCCGCTGCCGAGCTGCCCTCGCATCCGCTACTCGCATGACCGCCCCCGATATCGGCAGCCGCGACGCCGGTTACCGTAGCACGCACCCATATCGCAGCGCGTTGATCTGATCGCAGCGCGCGGTGATCTCAGCCGCCGGAGCGAGCTCGGGCACGCGGGCGATCAACACGTTTCCCAACTGCGAACGGTCGAACACACCGATCATTCCGGCTTCAGCCTGACGACGCTCGACCCGGGGTCAACGCCAGCCTGAAGTCGGAGGTCACCCGCCGTGCGTTAATCGGGTCTTCGGTTTAGAAACTTCTGATGTCCTTGGCCACTGTGCACCACGGCATAGACAGCACCAACGCATCCGGTTTCGACCCACGATCGTTTGCATTTCCCTGGCAGACAGACGGACACCCCGGAGCGGGCGTGCGCCACGGCATCCGTTTCTGATGGGGCGCCAGACCCCCGCGCTGCGTCGGACTCGTAGGGGCAGCTGAACCCTTCGGACACGCCGAAGTACAGTTTGGCATCGGAGGATCCTCCGGGCTGCCACTGTTCCTCGAGGAGCACGGCCAGCTGGGTCATGCGCAGAATTGCGGTGGTCTTCTCGCACCACCCAGAACAGAAACCATAAGTATAAGAAGTTCATATAGTATACGGTTTTTGAGCACGGGAAGTGACGTGAACCGGCTCGGTAGGCTCGGGGCATGAGCGAACGCACCCACGACGTCGTGATCATCGGTGGCGGACACAATGGCTTGGTCGCCGCCACCTACCTCGCCCAGGCCGGACGCAGCGTGCTCGTGCTCGAACGCGAGCCGCAGGTCGGTGGTGCCGCCATTTCAGCGGATGCCTTCGCCGGCACAGGCGCGCGCCTTTCGCGCTACTCCTATCTGGTGAGCCTGCTGCCGACGCGCATCATTCGCGAGCTGGGGCTCGGGCTCGAGATCGAGATCGAGCTGGCTCGACGGCGGTACTCGTCGTATACTCCGGTTCCTGGGGTAGGCGCGGCCGGGGTTGGCGCGGCGAGGGCTGGCGCACTTGACGGCATCGCGTCTGCTGCCAGCGCGGCCGGGCTGCTCGTCGACAACGGCGATGCCGAAGCGACGCGGGCATCGTTCGCGCGCATCGGGGCTGCGGCCGATTTCGACGCGTGGAATGTGTTCTACGAGGACACCGCTCGGTTGGCCCGCGCCGTGCTTCCCACGGTCTGCGAACCGCTGCTCACCCGCTCGGAGGCCCGGCTGCTGGTCGACGACGACATACTCTGGACGTCACTGATCGAGCGGCCGCTCGGGGCCGTCATCACCGACCGCTTCAAGAACGATCTCGTGCGCGGCGTCGTGGCCACAGACGGCCTCATCGGCACGTTCACGAGCCCGGGCGACCGAAGTCTCGACACAAACCGCTGCTTTTTATATCACGTGATCGGCAATGAAACCGGGGATTGGGACGTGCCGATCGGCGGCATGGGCGCCGTGACCGGAGCGCTCGAACAGGCGGCGCGCGCTGCCTGCGCGCGGCTGGAACTCCGGTCTGAAGTCACATCGGTCACCCCCGATGGAGCGGTGGATTACCGCAGGGAGGGTCGCGTCGAGAGGACGCGGGGCGCGGTGGTTCTGGCCAACGTCGCGCCGTGGGTGCTGCGAGAGCTGCTGGGCGCTGGAGGAACGGCATCCGCTGTAATAGAAAAGCCGGAGGGCGCGCAGGTGAAGGTCAACCTTTTGCTGACCAGGCTGCCGCGGTTGAAAGATGCGAGCGTGTCGTCCGAGGCCGCCTTCGGCGGCACCTTTCATGTCAACGAGTCGTACGAGCAATTGCAGGCCGCGTATGAGCAGGCGCTGGCCGGGGAGATTCCCTCCGTTTTGCCGTGCGAGATCTACTGTCATTCGCTGACCGATCCGAGCATTCTTGCGCCCGAACTCGCCCAGGCAGGGGCGCACACGCTCACCGTTTTCGCCCTGCACACGCCCCATCGCGCGCTCACCGAGGGCAACAACGACGAGATGCGGGCGCAGTTGCAGGCCGCAGTGCTGCTTTCGCTCAATTCGGCGCTGGCCGAGCGGATCGAACCCCTCTTAATGACGGATGCTGCCGGTCGTCCCTGCATCGAAACCAAGACCACGCTCGACCTCGAGCACGCCCTGAACCTGCCCGGCGGCAATATTTTTCACGGCGAGCTGTCCTGGCCGTTCCTCGAGGACGACGAGCCGCGCGGCACGCCAGCCGAGCGCTGGGGAGTAGCCACCTCGCATCCGCGCATATTGATCTGCGGGGCCGGTGCGAGGCGCGGCGGCGGGGTCAGCGGGCTCGGCGGCCACAACGCCGCGATGGCCGTGCTCGAGGGTGCGTAGTAGACGGATCGACGCGTGTAGCCGACGGGTTGAAAGTGGCCTAGCCTGAGGGAAGACTCGCGTTTCACTCATAGTGGAGGTCACCATGTCAGCCAAGCCCACCGGTCGTCTTGTTCGCCGCGAGGACGGCCTGTATCTCATGCTCAATCGGCTCTTCAACGCGCCGATCGAACAAGTTTGGGCGAGCCTGACCCGCCCCGCCGAGTTGGAGAAGTGGATCGGCACCTATACCGGTTCGCCCGCCACCGGAGCGGTCAAGTTCAAGATGACGGCCGAACTCGACGCCAAATGGGAGTATGTGAGCGTTCGCGAATGCCAGGCTCCGTACCGCTTCAACGGCGACTTTGGCGAGGGCGAAGATTCCTGGCGTGCCATGTTCCACCTGGTCGAGGGCGACGGCATGACCAACCTGACCTTCGGGCAGCGCCTGCGGTCCCCGTCGGAAGCCGCCACGGTTGGCCCCGGCTGGGATTACTACCTCGATCGCTTGGTCGCCTCGCGCGCCGGGCTGCCGCTACCACAGTGGGAGCATTACTACCCCGCGCATACCCAGTTCTACAGAGACCTGATCGTTCCAGTTCGCACCGCCTGACCGCTAACGTTCGGCGAATTACTCAAGGTCTGTGCCCTCACGGCGCAGACCCAGGGTTGCGACGACGTCCGGTGCCTGGCGCTGCTGGCTCAGAGGTTTCTTCAGCGCGCGCCCGCAGCCCAGTGGTCTCTCGTGATTGCATAATCGACATTGCCTTGGTCGGAGCCGGGGATAGAGCGGATGATCCCTTCGTCGCGAGTGCCAGATAGGTCAGGCCGAGGCGACTCATCACTGCACGAGATCCTGCATTGACGGTCATCGTTTCGGCGAAGATTTGGGTCAGTCCCACGTCGTCGACGCCGTAAGCGAGCAGGGCGGCGGCACCTTCAGACGCCAATCCCTGGTGCCAGAAGTCTGGCATCAGGCGATACCCCAGTTCTGCTTGCCCCCGCGCATCGTCGTTCTCCGGCGCAAGGAGCCACCAGCCAACGAACTCTGCTTCAAGAAAGCCAGCCCAGAAGCCAAGACCGTCTCGCGCTACGTCGAGCCGTTCTTGATGGTGCTTTTCCACTACCGAACGATCCCGAGGGAAGCCGGCCCCCAGATAACGCATGACGCCGGGGCTTGCGTCAAGGGTGACCTCGTATTCGAGAAGCTCGTGTGCCAGCGGAATGAGCACCAACCGGCTGGTCTGGAGGGTGCATTGGATCACCTCCCGACTATTGCAGCCAGACAGGCTAACGGCCAATTCGAAGTGGGCGCAGGCGGACAGGAGAACGCCGCGCTGTTGGCCACGGAGATTGCCCACTTATGGCCAACGGATGGCACTGGCGATGTGAGGTTTATGCAGACCTAGCCCCAACTGCCCACGCCCCCGACGCCGAGCGGGCTGGCACTCCCCGCGAGGAGGCACCCCGCTCCCGAAGATCGTATACAACTCTGCAAAACCTTCAACATAATACTGAGAATCTCTCGCTTTCAGGTGCTCTTTCGGCTATAATTATGGCTGAAGGAGGCACCGACGCCATGGCCCTCACCGCCCCGCCCGCAGCAGCCGGTTCGATGCCGGAGTACGAGGTTTCTCGGGTCGCGGTGATAGCGCAGGCGGGTGTATTGTTGGCCTCCGTTCTCGACGGGGTGCGGTTTGGTCAGCTCGACGACAGCGAGGCTGTCGCGGTGCTCGCGGCCTTGGAAGGGCTGGGTCGCAAGGTTGATGGCGCAAGATTACGGGCGACCACTGACATTGGTGCCCGTGCCGAAACCGACCTCGGCAGTGGGTCGCTCGCGTTCAAGAACGGATGCCGTAACCGGGTTGATTTCATTACCCAGCTTGCCGGCATCTCCGGCCGTGAGGCCAAACGTCGCCTGAAGCTCGGCGAGACCACGGTGGAGCGCACGCCTCTTGGCCTGCCCGTGCCCGCCCGGTATCCGGTGATCGCCGACGGCCTGATCAGCGGCGACTTCGGCGTAGAGTCAGCGGAAATCATCGCCACAACCCTCACCGCGTTGCAGGGCCGAGTCGGGCAGGACGACCTCGACCGGGTCGAACGCGCCCTGGTCGCGTCGGCGACCGGCGCGATCACGTCGGAGACCGTGGGGCTGCCGGGAGCGGGCATCCGCTTCGCACCCGACTACCTGCGGGCGCAAGCGATGGAATGGCAGGGCCGGCTCGACCCCGACGGCACCGCCCCGGGCGACGACGCCGTCGAGGCAAAGAGCACGCTGACGTTCGGCCTGCTCCGCAACGGGCTCTACCCGGTGCACGCCAGCGTCACCCCCGAACTGCGCGGTGTTATGGACACCCTCTTCGACACTTACCTGTCGGCGCGATCCCGCACCCCCATCTTCGTCCCCACCGAACTGCTCGAGAGCCGCAATAAGCCCGAGCTGGACGGCATCGACGGGGTGGAGAGCATCCCCGGCTCGGCCGCTTTCGGCACGGAACCATTCAGTGCCGACCCGTTCACCGGCGACACCCGATTCGACGGCGACCGCCGCACCGCGGGCGAGAAACGCGCCGACATCCTCCGCGCCGTGCTCGAGGCGGCCGCACGAGACCCGAAGACCCCGACCATGGGCGGAGCCGCCCCCACCGTCATGGTGCACATCAACGCCGTCGACCTCGACCAGGGCCGCGGCGTCGGCTGGATCGACGGCATCGAAGCACCGGTATCGTTCCGCCGCGTGCAAGAACTCATCTGCGCCGGCGGCTACCAGCAAGCCCTGTTCGGCGACGACGGCGATGTGCTCTACCTCGGCGACAAAATCCGCTGCTTCAACGCCAAACAACGCGCCGCGATCGCCGCCCGCGACGGCGGCTGCATCATTCCCGGCTGCACCATCCCCGCCCGCTGGACCGAAGTTCACCACGTCCTCCCCTGGCACGAAGGAGGACTAACCAACATCGACAACGGAACAAGTTGTTAATACGACCCTACGGAGTAACGATCCGAATTGGGCTTAGCTTCCATCGCGCCAGCTGAACTTGCATGGCGCCTTGGAAGGGAACGAATTCCCTGTCTCGTGACAGTGCTCCGTCGACCTGCACTGATCTGGGCGCTCCAATGACACCGAACTTCATGCGAACCGTCCAATTCTCCACGCCCTCGAGGAAGTCGCGCTCTTCCGACCCCAAGTCATTCGCACTCAGTCCAATCGGAAACTGTCCGGGGCCAGTGGCGATTACGCCGTCCCTTCTGGCGTGAACGCCAAAATCTGGCGGGGACTCACCTTGCTTCTGAGGAGACAAGCGGACCTTAAGCGGTATAGCGCGGTCTCTGGTTTCCAAGCTTGCCTCCATGGCGTGAAACGGAAGCATGACTCCGGACGCGGCAGTGTGTTCCAGAAAAATGAGCGCCGTGCCTGAGAGAGAGCAAAAAGCTGGTCGCGCATCTTGATTCGGAAACTCTTCACGGGCCGAGGCTTCCGGATACCATTCGGCAGTGAAACTGCTCCCGAGTAGCAGTGCGGGTGGCACCGAGGATTGAGGCACCAACATACGAAGGAGTTCGTCCCTCCGTGCACTTCGCGTCCGGGTTCCATCCCTCATCGGGACCTCACGCTCAGGCGATCCTCCGCCCCCGGCGTTGACGACATACGGGGCGCGATCGGTACCAAATAGAAGCGCGGCGACTGACTCTCCAGCTCCAGTCGGAACGTTAATGTGGTGCATAAGGTCCGGAGCGACGCCATCGAATTTCGAGGAGAGCTTTGCCCACCAATCTGCAGGGTCAGTTGCGTCGAGTGCAAAGACTGCCCCGCTCTCGCTGGCCCCAACAATGTAGACGACATAGTTTCCGTTGGCTCGGTTGGCAAACCCAGCGAGCTGCCGCGCCTTCGTCGGGTCTGGCCACTCGCGCTTGAACTCGATCCTGTCGTCTTCAATCGGATTCCCGGCACGCGCGCGGTCGATCGACGCAATGACCAGAGCTTCGAGCTGCTGTTGTTTCATAGCTTCATCGTGGCACGCGCGGAGCGCGTGTCTTTACTTGAATAAGCAACATAACTCGGGAGCCCGGCAGGGCGATCGAGGGCAAGCTTTTGGCCGTCCGTAGGACGGTCAAAAGCGCGGCAGCTTGGAAAATCCTGTGAACGAATGACAGCCATGTAGTTCTTCCGATAGAACTGAATTAGTAATACGGAACGATGCAGGGCTTGAGGCGCTGCATAAGTACGCAAAGAGTACGGAACCCCAGTTGGGGTTGAGCGGCGCTAAAAGGCCAGTGTCCCCGCTCGAACAGATGCATCCAGAGGCCAGACCCGGTCGAATTCCGGGATTCGAAGTTGTGCGCCCCGTTTCACGGTGTTGGCGTCTTCCTTCGACACTCCTCTGTCGGCGTCTAGCTCTGGTTCCCTATGCTCCCGGATTCAACCCACGCGCACCTTCACACCCTCGCTCGCCCTGACTCTGGGTGGACGTTCTCGCTGTACCCCGGTGCCAGCGAGGGCGGCGGCACGTTCCACGGCTCCATTCGTCGTCTGCCGTCCTATGTTTCCCGTGGGTTCGCTTCCGATCCTGAGCGGGCAGCGTCAGAAGCTGGCCGCCGTGCTCGGGCGTCACTGCGCCGGTACTGCGCCGCGAATCGTCTCAACCGGCTCGGCACGCTCACCTTTGCGGGCGACGGATGCCACAATCCCGCGCTGTTGCGCACGCACCTGGGCGACTTCTTCCGGGCCCTGCGGTCTTCACTGGGCGGAAAGCCACTGCCGTATGTGTGGGTTCCTGAGTGGCACAAGTCCGGTCACGGTCTGCATGCGCACTTCGCTGTCGGCCGATACATCAAGCGCTCGCTGATCGAGTCGGCGTGGGGTCACGGTTTCGTGCACATCAAGCTCCTCGGGAATCTTCCGGTTGGCTCCGGCCCTCTCTCTGAAGCGCGGCGCGCGGCGGGTTACCTGTCGAAGTACGTGGCGAAGACCTTCACCGATTTGGATTCTCGTGTTTTGGGGCTGCATCGGTATGACGTGGCGCAGGGTTTCAAGCCGGAAGTCATCTCGCTGTCTGGATCGTCTGCGGGTGACGTGCTGGCGCAGGCGTCGGCACGGTTCTCGGCCGTTCCGGCGCATCAGTGGTCGTCAGCGGAGAACGAGGACTGGCAAGGTCCGCCCGCCATATGGGCGCAGTGGGGCCGGTGACGCCGTGTTAGATCGCGAAGCGGTGCGCGCATGGCTCATCGCCTCATGCGTTGCTCAGGGCATTCCGGTGCTGATCACCGATCCGGGAACTGTGTCTCAGATTGGGGTGCTGCTGAACGATCGAGGGGCGGCGGGGCAGCCGCGAAGCGGCGACCGCGGCTCCCGATCGTCAGCGGCCCCAAGTGGGAACAATCCTCTGCGGGTCCATCTCCCGGCGACCTCCTCCAGCCCCCGGCAAGATGGTGGCGAAATCCAGAACAGCGGCGACGATCGCGGCCTGCCGGGTTAGGTTCAGCGAGTCCCACGTAACGCGGACTGCTTCGCCATTGCCGACAATTCCTGTCAGCGTAGAGGTTCCAGTTAACTGCGCGATCTGCCGCTCGTAATTGAAGATTCGGGGTTGGATCAGCTCGCGAGCGATCTTCCACTCGGCGCTCGAGATGACCTTGTCAGCCCAGAGCCCGGTCAGTTCCTTCATCTGCGCTTGATCGGCTTGCAGATCGGCGGCGAGGGCGGCGTGACGTTCATCGGCAATCGCCCGCCCGTGCATAGTGTCGGCCATCTCCGGGCTGTCGATGCGCATGAGTACGGCCTCCATGAGCCATTCCTCCACGGGCGCGGCCACGATCGTCAACTTGCCGCAGCCTCCGTGGTCGGGACCGGACATGTACACGTAACGGCGGGTATTTTCGCGGGCGGCGCTGAACAGCTTGTTTCCGCACTTCCCGCAGCGCAGCATTCCAGACAACAGGTACCGACGCGGTGCGCGGCGACCCGTGACCGCCTTGCGGGCGAACATCGCCACCAACTGCTCATGTGTCGCCACGGAAATGATCGCTGGCCACACAGCGGTGGCGACGACGACGCCGTTGTGCGAGCGCAGCCCCGCAATTCGGGGGTTGGTGAGTGTTTGGCGGAGTGTGCCTGTCCGCCACGCCATACCAGCCACAGACAGCACACCGTTCTCCTGCAACCAGCTCGTGAGAGACATCAGCGAGTCACCGGCAAGATACCTGTCTGCGAGGATACGCAGTACGACGGCTTCGGATTCAATCACAGTCATCTGGTCGCGCTCGTATCCGAACGGGCGAAGGTTCCCGCCGTTGGGCTTGCCTGCCTCCGCGGTTTCTCTGGCTTTGCGCTTGAGTCGTTCCGACTTGCGACCCGATTCCTTCGCAGCCACGGCGGCGAGAATCCGCGCCATGAACATGCCGTCGTCATTGCCCAGATTGATGTCGGCCGTGACGGTGGCGAACTGCTGCACGTTCGCGGACTCGCAAATCTGCACGAACTCTTCCAGTTCGATCGGGCGGCGGGTCAACCGGTCGGTGTTGTAGACGATCACCGCGTCACGCTGCCCTGCGGCAATGTCCTCAAGCATCCGCTCGTAGGAGGGCCGACGCTTACCCTTGTAGGCAGAGATGTCGTTGTCCACGTACTCTTCGGCTACCGTCCAACCTCGGTCTGCGGCGAGTTTGCGGCAGTCCGCGAGCTGACGCTCGACGCCCAATCCTTCGCCGGAGACATCGCGGGAGATGCGGGCGTAAATCGCTGCGTGAGCGCTCGTGTTCATGAGGTCATATTAGCAATTGATCCCTAACGGGGTCCTATTGTGTTGGTACCACCACCACATGATCGACATCAGCGGCTGGAAAATCCGCATGATCCACGGCCGACCCCAACTACTCGGCCCCGTCCTGTGGGACCCGTCTCAGACCTGGCGACCAGCCCAAACCCACCGGGCCAATACGCCCAGCCCGGAACCCCCTTGGCGCACGTGAGCCGAATAGGTTGATTTTCATGGAAAGACCAAGCACCCCGCAGTCAAGTCGCCCTAGCGTTGCGAGCATGGATTCCCCCGACGCCAACCATGCCTTCCTCCGAATAGATCTAGACCCCAGGTCACAGACGCCCGAACGTTGGAGGCCGCCGTGGTCGCGGACGTAGAGTCGCGCACCTATTCCGATCCGATGGACGTCGAGGACGAACTGGAATTTGTGCGAACTGGACCGGAGAGTGCGCTCACGGTCCTTTTCGACGTTTCGGGTCCCATCAACGCTACTCCTGGCATTGAGCTCACCTCATCAACGGTCGGCGCCTTCACTCCCGAGCACTTTCGGAGGTTGCATGAACGGGTGGATTTGTCGACTGGAGCGTCGGATCAATCCAGCTTCATAGGCCAGCTGATCAAGGACTCGGCCAAGGCGCGAGGTCTGTTCGAGCTTTTCGGCGCCCCGGAGAGCGAGGACGAGTTCGACGTTGAGCAGTCCGTGGTGCTCAGCACACTGCCTCGTCGATTTGCGCAACACTACGACTGGAGATTTGATCAAAAATTCCTCGTTGCGGCCGTCGATGTCACGGCTGGCATTTCGACAGACTTGGGGCTCCGGCTTCGGTAGCGCATGAGTTGGCGCTCCGCTGCCTACTGGACCAAGCGGAAATCTTGTCGGAGGCCTACGAGGTTGAACTCGGGGAATCGTGGCGGTCGCGCCTCGAAGGCCTTCTCTTCGAGGATCTCGATCATGAGTTTCTTTTTGATGAGTCACTCGACGGAATCGAAGATGACCCTGAACTCGGTCCTCCGGGCATGTGCCCGATGTCCTTCGAGAACTGGTTCATCCCGTTTGACGTCGCATACCCGACGTCACCGTATCCGCGCGATTAGTTCCAGATGCTGGGGGCGGGAGAGCGCGTGGGCGGAACCGCCGCGGTGGCTGCCCACTCCAGCAGCCAGTCGGGCACCGTCACGTTGTCGGGAGCGACCCCGATCGCCGCCAGCAGCTCATCGATCGTGACGACTCCACCGGTGCGCTTGAGAAAGCGACCGCGGATGTAGCCGTGAGCATAGATTTCGAGAGTGCCGTCGGCATCCGGTCGCACGAAGCGCTGCTCGACGTACACGGCTTTCTCATCGAACCCGATGATGCGCGACTCAACCGTGAACTTTTGGCCGAGCTTGAGCGACTTGCGAAAACTGATCGTCTCCGACACGACGACGGGATACCAGCCGCGCTCCTTGAAGATGGCCCAGACGCCGGTACGGTGCAGCATGTCGAAGCGGGCCACATCCATGATCGACAGGTAGACGCCGTTGTTCATGTGCCGCAAAATATCCTGGTCCGTCGGGAGCGTCACGAAGTTGGTGCGCGCCACGTCGAAGTGACCGAGCCGGGGGCCGAACTGCGACAGCAAGGCATGGAGGAGGGTTCTGAAGAACATATGCACGATCACGATGCTAGCGACGCCGCGGCTGCGGCGAGCAATCCGTTGTGGGTGAGCGCCAGCAGCCATCCCCCCCCCAGACCGGCTTGCCTGCACGATATGCTCAAACATGGTTTCCCTGCCCACCCTCCTGACCTTCGCCCTCGCGTCGATCGCGCTCATCGTCATTCCTGGCCCGACCGTGCTGTTCGTGATCGGGCGCTCGCTCGCGCTCGGACGCCTCGGCGGCTTTCTCAGCGTTCTCGGCAACGCTCTCGGACTGGTTCCGGTAATCATCGCGGTGTCGCTCGGACTCGGCGCGATCGTGACCCAGTCCGTGCTGCTCTTCACGATCGTGAAGTTCGCCGGTGCCGCATACGTCATCTATCTCGGCGTGCAGGCTATTCGAAACCGACATAAGGCGGCCAGGATGAGCGAGGCCCGCGTGGCGCGTAAAACCAAGTGGCGCCTCGTGCGCGAGGGGTTCGTGGTGGGGTTGAGCAATCCGAAGTCACTCGTATTCTTTATCGCGGTACTGCCGCAGTTCGTCAACTACCGGGCTGGCGATGTGCCGCTGCAGCTCGCAGTGCTTGGGCTGGCGTTCGTGGTGCTTGCTCTGCTCGGTGACAGCACCTGGGCCCTCGCGGCCGGCACGGCGCGGGTCTGGTTCGCGAAATCACCGAAGCGCGTCGAGAACCTGTCCTCTGCCGGCGGCGTGATGATGATCGGCCTCGGCGGGGTGCTCGCCGCGACCGGCGCACGGTCCTAAACCGCGGCCACAGCACGCGGTGCGACCGCACGCACGAAGGCGCCGAGGCGGCGGTAGACCTCCTGTGACTCTGGGTGCGAATCATCCTGCTGCCAGGTGTGCTTGGTGTTGACGCTGCGCCGACTATAAATGAGGGTGTCGACCCAGATCTTGCGCGCGCGCAGCGCCTCGATGAAGTTGAGGTTAGCGCGGTAGAAATAGTCGCGCTCGGACGTCGTGACGAACACCGGTGGAAAGCCCCGGTCCAGCCATTCGATTGGCGACATGAACCGTGCGGCGGTGCGCAGGTGCAGCCCTCGTCCTCGCTCGGGCAGCAGCATCCGCACAAAGTTGAGGCTCAACACGAAACCGCGGTCGAACAGCACCGAAAAGTCTGCAATGCTGCACCAGACCGCGCAGATGGCGGGCGGCGATCCGGGGACGAATGCCGTAATGCGCGGCGAGTTCGGGCGCATAGGCGGCGGCCGTGATCAGCGCGGCGATGTGACCACCGGCAGAGTCGCCGCCGAGCACGATGCGCGTCGGATCGCCGCCGTAGGCCGCGACGTTGCGGGCGACCCAGTCGAGCACCGCGTTGCCGTCCTGCATCATATGGCCCAGCTGAAACCGGGTCGCCATGCGATAGTTGGCGTTGATGACGATCATGCCCTCGGCGGCCTGGCTCGCACAGTACTTGGTCAGCGGATCCTTGTCGCCCGAGGTCCAGCCGCCGCCGTGAAAATACACGTAGACCGGCAGAGGCTGTGCAATGACGTCCGTGCGCTTGGGCACGATGACGTCGAGCCGGTGAATCTTCTGCCCGTCGCCGATGTAATCAATATCGAGGTCATACTCCACGGAGTTGATCGGGTGCAGGTTGAACTTGTGCACCGGCGTCGCTCGACGCAGCATGAGGGCACGCCACGCCCAGACCGGCAGCCGACGGATGCCTGTCTCCCGATGCGCAGACCGGTCAACGGTCACCCCGTCGGCGTGCAGACGAATGCCGTGCAGCCAGGCCGGTGCCGAGCGGCCAGGGCGGGCACTGCCCACCGAAGTCGAGGTGTGTGCTGCGGGGCAGTGGGACGAACAATGTCGAACACAGAACTTATATGACTCACTAATTGAGGTTATGTCGACTCCCTCGAATCCCCGCCGGGAGTTTCCCCATTTGGGGGTAACTCCCTGTTTCAGATCACTCAGGCAGCGGATGCCCCGCCCGCGACCCCGGTCGCCTCCAGCACCGCACGCGCGAGTGTATGAAAGTGCAGGTTGAAACCGAGAACGGCTGGCGTTGACTGGGCATCGAGGTTCAGCAACGGCACGTCGACGGCGTGCACGATGAATTGGTAGCGATGGGTACCCGTTCCCGGTGGCGGACCGGCACCGGAGAACGAGGTCAGTCGCTGTTCGTTGGGCAGCACGAGCGAGCCAGCCGGAAGGGCGTGAACTCCGGCAGAAAGCTCGGTCACGGTTACCGGAAGATTCGCGACGGCCCAGTGCCAAAATCCGGAGCCGGTCGGAGCATCGGGGTCGTACACGGTCAGGGCGAAACTCTCGGTCTCTGGCGGGAAACCGGTCCAAGACAGCTGGGGGGAAACATCCGCTCCCCCGGCGCCGGCGCCGTACTGAGCCGCCCGCAGCGGGCCGCCGTCGGTCATATCGGTGCTGGTCAGAACGAACTGGGGCACCGCGCCGAAGCGGGCGAGCGGATCCTGGGTCACAGCTGGTCTCCTTGATACGGTGGCTCTGTTGCAGTACAGACAGTGCGGCTAGCCTACGCGCGCTCTTCTAAAATGGGCTTATGGCCATTGCGAAGATTCTTCTCTATTACATCTTCACGCCCCTGGCCGATCCCGATGCGGTGCGGCTCTGGCAGCGCGACCTGTGCGCCGGGCTCGGCCTGCGCGGGCGCATCCTGGTCTCCAAAGACGGCCTGAACGGCACGGTCGGCGGCGATCTGCCCGCGATCAAGAAGTACATTCGCAAAACCCGCGACTACCCCGCATTCAAAAACATCGACTTCAAGTTCAGCGAGGGCACCGGCCTCGACCAGAACGGCCAGAGCCTCGACTTTCCCAGGCTCGTGGTCAAGGTGCGCGACGAAATCGTGAGCTTCGGCGCCCCCGGCGAGCTGCGCGTCGACGCCGGCGGGGTCGTCGGCGGCGGCACCAAGCTGCAGCCGGCCGAGCTCAACGCGCTCGTCGCCGAGCGCGGCGACGACGTCGTCTTCTTCGATGGTCGCAATCGCTTCGAGGCCGAGATCGGTCATTTTCGCGATGCGGTCGTGCCGGATGTGGCCAACACCCGCGAGTTCGTGGCCGAGCTCGACAGCGGCAAGTACGACCACCTCAAGGGCAAGCCAGTCGTGACCTACTGCACCGGCGGTATCCGTTGTGAGGTGTTGAGCGGCCTCATGAAATCGCGCGGATTCGGCGAGGTATATCAGCTTGACGGCGGCATCGTGCGCTACGGCGAGGCTTTCGGCAACGATGGGTTGTGGTCGGGTTCGCTCTATGTCTTCGATCAGCGGATGTCCATCGACTTCGCTCCGGAGACTGCCGTACTGGGTAGTTGTCAGGTCTGCGCGGCACCGACCACAAACATGCTCAACTGTCGCGATGCCTCCTGCCGGGAGCAGCTGGTGGTCTGTACCCACTGCGTCACCCTAGCTGCGCCGACCTGCGCAGAGCACGCCCTCACCAAATAAACCCCGGTCGGCAGCCTAAAACGACCAAGCGGGCAATAGGCTGGGAGCACTATATCTTGAAGCAGCACAGAGGGGAGTCGGATGCCAACCGGCGCGCTCATCGAGTTCACGAACATCAGCAAACGCTTTGGCGGTGTCACCGCGGTCAACGATCTGTCCTTCACGGTCAAACCCGGCCGGGTCACCGGTTTTCTCGGGCCGAACGGCGCGGGAAAGACCACTTCCCTGCGTATTCTGCTCGGGCTGGTCGCCGCGAGTAGCGGAACGGCCACCTTCGGCGGCGTGCGCTATCGCGACCTGCCGCATCCGCTTCAAACGGTCGGCGCAGCCCTCGAAGCGGCGACTTTTCACCCGGGCCGCAGCGCCCGCGACCACCTCGGCGTCTACGCGATCGCCGCCGGACTGCCGCGTACCCGGGTGCTGGAGGTGCTCACCCAGGTGGGCCTTGCCGCCCATGCCGCGCAGCGCGTCGGCGGCTACTCGCTCGGCATGCGCCAGCGCCTCGGCCTGGCCTATGCCCTGCTCGGCGACCCGGGTGTGCTTGTGCTGGACGAGCCGATCAACGGGCTGGACCCCGAGGGCATCCGCTGGATACGAGGGTTTCTCCGCGACATGGCCGCCGAAGGACGCACCGTTTTGGTTAGTTCGCACTTGCTTTCCGAGGTGCAGCAGAGCGTCGACGACGTCGTGATCATCGCCCGCGGCGAGCTGATTCACCTCGGCCCGCTCTCCAGCCTCGACACGGATGCCGCCGCCCAGACGATCGTGGATTCACCCAACCGCGACGCCCTAGCCGCCGCCCTGACGACGGCCGGCATCTCCTTCTCGATCGGCCGTACCGGTCTGCTCGCCGCAACGAGCGACCCGGCGCTTCTCGGCCACCTCGCCTTCGAAGCCGGGGTCGAACTCAGCGTGCTGCATCGGCAGAAAGCCGGCCTGGAAGACTCGTTTCTCACCCTCGTCGGTGGAGGCCACTCACTATGACTTCGTTCCTGCGTTCCATTGCCGCCGAGTTCGCCAAGATTTTCACCACCCGCCTGTGGTGGATTCTCGCCCTCGTGCTGTTTGGATACATCGGCCTGCTGGCCGGCGGCCTCGCGGTGTTGTTTTCCGGGCTTCAGACCGGTGTGATCAGCCCCGATACGGTGAATACCGGCGGCGGCGAGCTGAGCGGTTTCGGGAGCCTCCCACCCATCATCTATAGCTTCGCCTCCTCGATCGGTTATGTCTTTCCGGTGCTGATCGGTGCCCTCGCGACCACCGGCGAGTTTCGCCACCAGACGCTGACCCCGACGTTTCTAGCGACACCGCGCCGCGGGGTCGTGCTCGGCGCCAAGACGGTCACACTCCTCCTGGTCGGCGCGGCATTCGGACTCATCGCGCTGGCGGCATCCGTTGGCATCGGCGGCGGCATCATGAGCGCTTTCGGTGTGGATGCGCTGCTCCTCGATCCGGAAACCTGGTTGCTGGTTGCTCGTTCGGTGCTCGCCATGGCCCTGTGGGCGGCGATCGGCGTCGGCCTCGGCGTGCTCGTGCCGAGCCAGGTCGCCTCGATCGTGATCGTGCTCGCCTTCACTCAGTTCGTCGAACCGTTGCTGCGGCTCGCGGCCTCTTTTCTAGAGGTCACCGCGAAGATCGGCAACTTTCTGCCCGGTGCCGCCTCCGATGCCCTCGTCGGCGCGAGCATCTTCAACCTCATGACCCCGGCCGGCGCCGCGCCCCTGGACTGGTGGCAGGGCGGCCTCGTGCTGCTCGGCTACGCGATCGTGGCCACAGTCATCGGGTACGCGGTGAGCTGGAGGAAGGACGTGACCTAGGAGCGTGAGTCAGTAGTAGCAAAGCTTAAAACGCTGGAGGATTTCCCGGGCCTGGGGTTGGGGCTGGTGCCGGTGTGAATAAGAGGTTTCGAACGTTCGAGCCGGCGCCTGTGATGTTGGTACCGCCATCATTGGCAGAGTGGCTGCCACAAAACCACCTCTCTCGGGTCATCGACGTCGGCGTTAACCCCTGGATCAGCAAGATCCTGTCTCTTCGTACTGATCGATGAGTTGCACTTTCTTCTGTGATGCCGAATTCTCATCAAATCGATAGGTGAGCCATTCTCGAACGAGGCGTCGAGCAAGTTCGATACCAATCACCCGCTGTCCCATGGTCAGCACCTGTGCGTTGTTACTCAGTACAAGGCGCTCGACCGAAAAACTGTCGTGGGCAGACGCTGCACGAATGCCAACGACCTTGTTCGCTGCAATTGCTACGCCGATTCCAGTTCCACAGAACAGCAGAGCGCGGTCAGCTTCACCACGTGCAACAATCTCTGCTGCCGCAACTGCAACCGTGGGGTACCCGGTGTGGCCATCATCATCGACGCCGACGTCAATCAGCGAACTCACTAGATTATTGGCCGAAAGGTCCATTTTGAGGACCTCTTTGTACTGATGTCCGGCGTCATCGCTGCCGATCACGATTCGTAATGGTTTTAGCGTCATCCCTGGATCTCTTTTCTCTGTACAGTACCGATACGAGCGGTTAGGACACCTGGTTGGCAAGCGTTTGACTGAACTCCCATGCCTCGTCAAGGATCAACGCGAAGGCGTCGGGGTCATGGCCAAATCGGCCCAAGAAGAGTCCATCTACCCCGTCGCCGAGGCGGGTTAGGAGGCCGGGACCCGCGCTTCCCCCGTAAATCACCCGACTTCCCACCAGGCTCGCATCCGCGGTGAGGTAGCCACGAATGCGGCCAACGACGTCACGTATATATTCGGGATGAGCGGATTCGGCCGCACCGATAGCCCATATGGGCTCGTACGCGATAACGACCGGCCCGACTGCACCTGCCTCACGACTCTTTTCAAGTGAAGCGTCGAGCTGTCGGATGCACTCGAGGGACGCCGCGTCGGCGTTCACCAAGGAATCTTCACCGATGCAAAGAACGGGGATGAGTCCGTTGCGAAATGTGGCATACGTCTTAGCCGACACGATCGCATCCGTCTCGCCCAGGACACGGCGTCGCTCGGCGTGCCCAAGTTCTATGTAGGTACATCCAATTTCACGCAACTGCGGGGCCCCCACCTCTCCGGTGTATGCGCCCGAGTCCTCCCAGAACACGTCTTGGGCACCCCATTTGATATCGGAACCGACCAGGATATCCCGACTCGGAACGATCGCCGGGTGGCTGGGTAAGAGAAAAACCTCTGCCAGACCAGAGCGAACCGCTGGGTGGTTTTGGCAGGCGTCGCGCACGCCGCGCACCCAGTCCAAAGTCGACTGATGGCCCATATACATTTTGAGGCTGGAGCCCAGAATGAACGGGGCTTGAGGAATTTTGGCGCTCATCGATCCGATACCAATATTGTCGAAGGTCGGGACTCTTCCTCGTCAATGGATGCCGGTGGCGATGGTTTCTCGGGAGGCTGCCGCAGCCGCCAGTGACGCACGTAGTGATTGAGCACCATCACGAGCAAGAGAATGGCACCCCAGACAAAGTTCTTGGCGTAGGGGGAGAACATGAGCGCGTTGAACGCTGTCGACAACAGCTGCAGCAGAACGAGTCCGACCGCGAGGCTGATAATGCGTCCTTTGCCACCGAACGGGTTGAATCCTGCCAACACGACGACGAGGATGGCTTGAAGCAGATAGGAATCGCCCACGCCGACGCGCATCGAGTTCGCACGTGAGGTCATAATGATTCCTGCGATTCCCACGAGAATCCCGATAAGCGCGTAACTCATCAGAATAACTCGTTCACTTCTTACCCCTGAGAACCGCAGCGCAACCTCATTCTCGCCGAAGAGGTAGATGCGGCGGCCCAACCGGGTCCGGCCCAAGACAAACGCGACGATGAGGAACGCGGCGACCATCATGATGAAGATAATCGGAATGTTGCCGACTGCCGAGGTACTGAGTTGCGCGAAGGAGGGCACCAGGACAGGAACGCTCTGGCCGGTCGTGATGGCCATTCCAATCCCCGCGAAGAGAATCATCGTGCTGAGCGTTGCAAGGATCGGCGGCACAGAGATCTTCGCGATGAGGAAGCCGTTAAGAAGGCCGCATAGCAGTCCTGTAACGAGAGCGGCAACGATCCCGAGAGCAAATAAAATTCCTGAGTTTTCATCTGTCACGGGGATTATCTGGCCAGACATAACGAGAGCTGCCATTATGCCGGCAAGGCTCGCAGCGGCGGCCACAGACAGGTCGATTCCCCCGGTAAGCATAGCGATCGCCATGGCGAGCGCTAAGAAGCCAAACTCGCTGACTTGCACCGACATCGATTGCAGACCCGTGGGTGAGAAGAGCCGTTGGCCGAGCGTGATGTAGAGCACGAGGATGACGCAGGCTGTCATAAAGACGAGCACGGCGAGTTCCTTGTCGCGGAGGACCAGGTTTCGTAGTGAGCGCATCGGGTTCCTATCCAATACTAATTCGACGAGAAGACAAGGGACCGCTTGTTCAGCTGTCGCTGGCGGTAGTACATGACGCCGAGGCTAACCATGAGCACGCTTCCAAAGAAGAGGTTGTTCCACGACGCGCCCAATCCGAGGAAGACCAGGGTGGACTGGAAGAGCTGCACGATGATGATGCCAAGAACGGCGCCCAAGATCGTGCCCTCCCCGCCAGTGAGTTTCGCACCACCGATCACGACTGCAGCGATGATCATCAATTCGGTTCCGATGAGTGAAACAGGATTGATGTAGGAGAGACCACTGAAATAGATGATGCCCATCAGCCCCGACAGAAACCCGGAGTAGCAATAGACGAAGAGTTTGGTTCGGAGGAGGCTGATACCGATACGCGATGCCGACTCTTGATTGCTTCCAATGGCGAATACCGTACGACCCAACATGGTTCGGTAGAGCAAAAACCAGGTAAGCACGATGCAAGCGAGCACGATCAGAAAAAAGACCGAAAGTGAGTATTGCGAGCGTTCCGCACTGATCGTCAGGAGGCTCGTCGAGCCGAAGTCGAGCATCGACTGCGGAACATCGATCGCCGTATAGGTCTTCGTGCCGAGGACTATTGCCATGAGCCCATGAAAAGCGCTGGCCGTGCCGAGGGTAACAATCAGCGTTGGCAGCCGGAAGAAATGGATGAGAAGCGCGTTGATCGAGCCGAGCGCCGCCCCGATGACTACGGCAACGAGGATGACGAACAATAGGTTGTCGAATCCAAGTACTTTCATGAGCCGTACTGAGGTGTATCCCGACACGATTGCAATCGCTGTGAACGACACATCGATGCCACCAGAGATGAGAACCACTAGCACCCCTAGAGCGAGGATCATGATTCCCGACCCGTTTCTGATCATGTCAAAAAGTGTCTCGAGGCTGAAAAACTGTGGGTTTTTCACGGCTACGATCACGATGTAGACCAAGATGATCGCGAGGAGATACTTCTCCATGGAAGTCATCGGCCGATCGAATGCGCGCCGGAAGAGGGATCGTCGTTGCATGGGCTGTTACCTCTCACCCGCGGCCTGGTGAACCCGATATTCGGGATCGTTGATGATTTGGACGAGTTCGTCCTTGAAGTTGTCGGCTCGCACCTGTGACTCGTCGAATCTCTCGAGGATCTCGCCGTCGTGCATGACGACGATTCGATTGCAGTTCGCCACAATTTCTTCTGGCTCGTCGGAGATAAAAATTACACCCACGCCGCTCTCGGCGAGGCGATGAATCTTGTCGTAAATTTCCGATTTCGAGCCAATGTCGATGCCGACGGTAGGGCTGTCAAGGATGAAGATTTGAGGTTCGCGGGCGATCCACTTTCCAAGTACAACTTTCTGCTGATTGCCACCCGATAAATTGGCCACGGCGAGCGAAGTGTCCTTGTTGTTGACGCCCATCTCGTTGACCACTCGTGTCGCTAGAGCCTTCTCCGTCTTGTGATTGAGGATCTTCATTGGAGTCAGGATGCGGTCAAGCATCGTGACCGAGATGTTTGCTTCGACAGACTGTGTCGCGAAGAGGCCTTGGCTTCCCCGCTCCTCGGGCAGAAGGGCTATGCCGTGTTTCATAGCGTCCCACGGGGCTTTGAGGATAACCGGCTTGCCGTTGACCTTGATCTCGCCACCGTCCGGCTTGTTCAACCCGAAGAGTGTCAGTGCAATTTCTGTGCGGCCTGAGCCGAGCAGTCCCGTGAGGCCTACGATATCGCCCGGGCGCACAGCAAGGTCGATGCCCGAATAATTGCCTTTGCGGCTGAGGTTACTGATTTCCAGCAGTGGTTCCGACTCGGGGCGAGTGCGATGGTATCTCGTGTACGTCACGTCGCGACCTGTCATATGACGACTCAGGCTGAGCTCGTCGAGCTCGTTCGCTTGAAAATCACCGACCTTTCGACCGTCGCGGAAAATGGTGATGCTGTCAGCGATCTTGAATACTTCGTCGAGCTTGTGACTGATGAAAACGATCGACAGGCCCCGCGCCTTGAGCTCGAGGATTATTGACAGCAACCGAGTGACCTCTCGCCCGGTGAGCGCGGTGGTTGGCTCATCCATAAAGAGGAGACGCGCCTCCATGCTGAGCGCCCGACAGATGGCGACAATTTGCTTGTTTGCGACTGAGAGCGTTGATACGGGAACGTCTAAGTCGAGTTCGACGCCGACACGTTCTAATTGTTGGCGAGCGATGTCACGCATCGCCCTGCTCCGCACGAACTTAGAGCCGTCGTGCATCATTCGATTGACAGCAATGTTCTCGGCCACACTCAAATGACCAAAGAGTGAAAGGTCCTGGTAAATCACCTGCACGCCTGCAGCGATGGCACTTCGCGGGGTCAAACTACCTACAGTCTCGTCCCCGATCGTAATTTCACCGGCATCGGGCGTGTAGACGCCGGAGATGATCTTCGTGAAGGTTGACTTTCCGCAGCCGTTCTCGCCGGCGAGGCAGAGAATCTCTCCCTCGCCGATTGTGAAATCCACGCCGCGCAACGCCTTGACGCCGCCGAACGAAATAGAGATGTTTGAGGCTGTGAGTAGGGGCTTACCGATCATAATCGACCGTCCTAATACTGTCGCGAAATGCGAGATTGGGAAGAGAAATAGGTTGCGGGGAGAGCCAGAAGACAGCCCTCCCCGCACGCGTGTGCCGTCTGGCTAGAAGGCGTATGGAGCTGCCGGGTCGCCTTTGCGAAGCTCCATCGTGGCGTTGCCCAGAATGAGCTGGCCGTCGACGGTGACGCTGTTGTAGCCGTCGTAGCCAAGGTCGTCACCGGTTGCCACCGTCTCGCCGTTGAGCATGGCGAGCGCGACCGCGTTGAGGGCGTAACCCCAGCCAGCCGGGTCCCAGGTCTGGGCGTAGCTCATCCAGCCGGCTTCGAGATCCGGCCCGGCAACAGACGGCAAGCTCAGGCTTACGTTGGCGATGTCTGTAATGTTCTTCTCCTTGAGCACGGACGCCATGCCGGAGCCGCCAGACGGCGTCGTTGCGAGGAACCCCCTCAAATTGGGATACGCGTTTACTATCTCCTGGGCAGACGCACGCGACTTGGCGTCATCGTTGTCGTTCTCGTAGGGCTGTTCCGCCACAAGGTGCATGTCGGGGAAGTTCGTCTTGAGGTAAGCGACCGCCGAGTTGAACCAAGTCATGTGGGATTCGCTTGTCAATGAGCCAACGCTGCCGACATAGTCCCCCTCGCCCCCCATCGCTTCTGCCAGTCCCTTCGCGTATCCCTCACCGAAGGCCACATTGTCGAATGCTTCGATGTCGAAGTCAATGGAGTCGGTGCCGACGAGTGCGGCCGCCTCCGTCGTGCCGACAATGATTCCCTGGTCACGGGCCTTCTTCAGGGTGGGCGCGATTCCCAGCGGGTCGTTGGGCACAACGATGATGGCGTCGACCCCTTGTGCGATGAGGTCTTCGACGATGGCAACCTGCTTGGCAGAATCCCCCGTGTCTGGTCCCGTTTGCCACGCCTCAACGGTGGCAGAGTTGTCGTCATTGAACATGGTGACACCCTCGCTCATTCGCTGGAACCAGGTGATGCCCTCGACTTTAGAGACGGTCGCGATGCGGAACGCGCCCTCCGAGTTGCCAGCGGCGGGCTTGGCTGAGTCCCCTCCCACGTCGCCGACGCTGCTGCAGCCGGCTGCCATAGCGACGGTAGCGAACGCGACCACCATTCCCGTGATTAGCCTACGCGTAGTGATCATTCGAGTTCTCCTTTGAACTGTGAGTGTGGCCGTAGTCGACCGTTGAGGCCTCTTGAGTGCCTGAAATAACGTTATGCATGCACGCGATCAGCCAAAATTGGGACTTTCCCTATGGAGCGGTAGGGAACTCCCTACGTACTGACTCACGCCCGCTTCCTGCCTTAATTAAATACAGCACGCCCCGATATGCCATTCGGGGCGTGCTGGAATATGGATATCTGATGCGCGGCGAGTTCCCCTGGTTAAGTGAGGATCAGAAGCGGATTCTCAATGAGCGCTTTAAACCGTTGCAGCCACCGCGCAGCGAGCACGCCATCGACCGGGCGATGGTCGACTGAGATCGTCACCGTGAGGGTGCTGCCTACTGTGAGTTCCCCGTCAACGACCACGGGCTGTTGAATCACCGCACCGACCGCTAAAATTCCGGCTTGTGGCGGATTGATGATGGCCGAGAAACTCTCTACGCCAAACATTCCCAGGTTTGTAACGGTGAAGGAGCCACCTTCAAGTTCATTCTGCTTCAATCTGCCCTCATTGGCACGCACTGCGAAGTCACGTACTTGATTGGAAATCTCGGTCAGACTAAGTTTTTCCGCCGATCGAATAACAGGGGTCACTAGCCCCTTTTCACTTCCGATTGCCACGGAGATATCGACCGAGTCGTACCGCCGGACGGCATCGTCCATCCAGATCACGTTCATCTCGGGGACCTCAGCCAGCGCCTTGGCGACCGCTTTCACGACGAAATCGTTGATGGATACGCGAACCATGGCATCCGCGTTGAGCTGATGCCGCAGCGTAAGCAGCGCGTCTACCCGGCAGGTCGCATTGAGGTAGAAATGCGGGGCATCACGCTTGCTCTGCGTCAAGAAGCGGGCAACCGCCCGGCGCATCCCGCTATGCGGAATATCGGTATATCCCGCGCCGAGCGCTTCGACTCGGGCCGGAGCCTTCTGGGACGGCGCCGCGGGTGTCAGCGGTGTCGTGATAACTGCTGCGTCAGGCGCTATGACTCGCTCAGCCAGGGCACTGATAGCACGGTGAACGTCATCTCGTACAATGCGCTGGCCAGGCCCTGTGCCCTCGATATCGGCAACATCGACGTTGTTCTCCCGAGCGATCCTGCGCGCGAGGGGCGAGGCGAAGATGCGGTCGTGGGTGACCGACTTCGGCACGGTCGCAACCGACACAGCCCGATCAATCGGAGCGTCCGGAAGCGGGTCCAGTGCTGCCGACACCGTGGCTCCTGGGCCTCCTGGCACGGACAATCCGAGTGCAACGAAAACTGACGCGTCGTCAGCGACGATTTCACCGACTGCGATGAGCACGGCGATCGGCGCGCCGACGGCAACAGAAGTACCGGGCTCGGCGAGGGTCCGCCACAGGACGGCGTTCTGGTCCGCCTCGATTTCAACGTTCGCTTTCTCGGTCTCCACTGTGGCCAACGCGTCGCCAGGGTGGAACTCTCCACTCTCCTGGATCAACCATTCGAGGAGGACGGCCTCTTCGGCATCCGCCGAAATGCCGGGCATGCGCAAGAGCGAAGCCATCTACTTCACGCCCTTACGTGCACCAAAAAGCTCGGTCAACAAGGCGATAACCGTGTCAGTGTCAGCGATCGCAGCTTTTTCGAGCACCTTACTGATACTCGGTGACGATTCAGCGCCGGTCACTCGGGCAATGGGGGAGTCCAGCCAGTCGAAGAATCGGCGCTGGATCTCATCACTCAGCCACGCACCGTAGGACGTCCCGTGCGACCCCTGCTCGACCAGAAGCACATTATTTGTCTTGCGTATGCTCTCGCCGATCGTGTCCCAGTCGATGCTGGCCGCGTCAAGCCACCGCAGGTCAATGACCTCCGCATCGATACCGGTAGCCTCAACCGCATCGAGCGACTGCTGCACCATAGCTAGGTACGTGATGATCGTGACGGCCTTGCCTTCGCGCCGAACCGCGGCCGAGCCAATCGGGATATAGAAGTCTAGGTCCGTCTCCGGCACGTCGAATGACGTCTTGTAGAGGTCGGAGTCGTGCTCAAGCACAGCGACCGGGTCATTGCAACGAAGTGAGCTGTTCATCATACCGATGTAGTCCAAGGCCGTCGAAGGCGCGGCAATTCGCCAGCCCACTGACGTGTTCATTATTCCCGCCGGATCCATCGAATGCTGCGAGCCGTAGCCGGTACGCGTTCCAATTTTGATCCGCATCACGAGTGGCATGTCGTGCTTACCGCCAAACATATGTCTGGCCTTGCCGATTTGGTTGAAGATCTGGTCCGCTGCAACCCAGATAAAGTCGGCGTACATCAGCTCGACCACGGGGCGGTAGCGCCCGTCGAGGGCCATGCCACCGGCAAGACCGGTAAACCCGGCCTCGCTGATCGGCGTGCCGAGCACCCGGTCAGGGAACGCATCTTTCAGCCCCTTGGTCGCACCTCGCGGCCCTCCGGACATTTTGTGCACGTCCTCGCCCATAACGACGATCGAGTCGTCCTTCTCCATCCGACGACCCATAACCGCAGCCACAACGTCGACGAACTTCTTCGTGACTGTTTTGCCAGCGAAGTCCTTCGCTTCCTTAAAATCGACCCCGGTAAACTCGCTCAGGTCGCCGCGGATTCCGGTGTCAATCAGGCTTGCATCGGGCCAGAGCTCTGGACGAAAACGTTGCGTTCCCTGACCGGCAGGATCTGCCTCAAGCAAGTTATTCGAGACGTCCGCCATGATTTTCTTGGCTTTTGCACGAAGCTCGGTGATTTCGTCCTCAGACAGCAAATTTCTCCGCAAAAGATGAGACTCGACCATCCGCAAGGGGTCACGTTCACGCCACTCGGTCTCTTCGGCTTTCTCCCGGTAGCCGAAAGCGCTGCCGGGGAACGGACCGTTTTGGTGAAAGTACCTGTAGACATTGGCTTCGATCATGGTCGGGCCTTTACCGGCGCGCATGTGCTGAAGCGCCTCACCCATAGCGAGATGCACGGCCAAGGGATCCATTCCGTCAACGCGCCAACTCGCTATGTTGAACCCAAGCGCGCGGGCCGACAGCCGGGGCTCGCCGGTGGCCTCTTCGACAGTCGTCGACACGGCGTAACGGTTGTTTTCCACAAAGAAGCAGACCGGCAGTTTCCAGGCAGAGGCCAGGTTGAGCGACTCCAACACTGAGCCGATGTTCATGGCGCCGTCGCCGAAATAGCTCACCGAGACGGCATCGGTCTTCGCGTGCTTGCTCGACCAAGCAAATCCAGCGGCGAAGGGAACCGCGCCACCGACGATCGCATTGGTGCCCATCGCTCCCGCCTCGATCCACTGCAGGTGCATGGAACCGCCTCGACCACCGCAGTACCCATCTGCCAATCCGCAGATCTCGGCAAGGCCACGTCGCAACACAGTGCGTACGTCGTCAGAGAATTCTGCGGTGGGATCGAAGCCAGTGGGCGAGACAAAGCCCAACGCCTTAGCGAGGAACTGGTGATGGCCGCGGTGCGAACCATTGATCTGGTCGGCGGCCGTCAACCCTATGATCGAACCGACCGCGCCGCCCTCCTGACCGATGCTGGAGTGCGCTGGACCATTTATCAGCTTCTGCCCGGCGAGAACGAGCACGGTCTCCTCGAACGCCCTAACCAAGTGCATCTGAGTGAGCATGCTCTTCAGCAGTGCAGGGTCGGCCGCATCCCAATCTTTCTGCGTGGCCCGGAGTTCGACCCAGGGGGACGCTGGCTGAAGGTTCTTAGTACTGGGCATCGATTCCTCGTTTACTCTCGGCGCTGCATAGTGAAGAAAGGTGGTGATTCGCAGTTCACGCGCAGGATGGGGACTCTGCGAAACTCGGCGACCTGATCGGTGCCGTTGCACCAACGCTATAGGCGGGCGTGAGCGACAGAAATTAGGACTTCCCCCTATCTCTGACGGTAGGGAAGCCCCTACGTCATCGACTTCACCGCTATCCGAACAGAGTTAAGGCCTCGTCGTAACGGCTCTGCGGAACGGTCTTGAGCTGGCCGATCGCCTCGCTGAGGTCAACCCGAACGATCTCGGTAGAGCGGACGGCCACCATCTGGCCCCAGTCTTCGTCGTGCGCTGCGTCGACTGCAGCCATGCCCAGTCTGGTAGCTAATACTCGATCGGAAGCGCTCGGTACACCACCGCGCTGGATGTGACCGAGAGTGGTGGAGCGGGTCTCGATTCCGGTGCGCTCTTCGATGGTGGGGGCGAGAAATTCGCCGATTCCACCGAGACGGGGCCGAGAGAAGGCGTCGAGTCCGCGTGCGGAATGCGCGCGCGTCATGCCTTCGGGCACGAATCCCTCCGCCACCACGATCAGGGGAGGACGGCCACGCTGGAATGGCTTGCCAACCCAATCGCAGATCTCGTCGATCGTCGCGTTTTGTTCGGGAATTAGGATGGCGTGTGCGCTGGTCGCCATCCCCGCGTGAAGGGCGATCCAGCCGACGTGCCTGCCCATGACTTCGGCGATCATGCAACGATGATGCGACTCTCCCGTAGTCTTCAATCGGTCGATCGCTTCGGTAGCGATCTCAACGGCCGTATCGAAGCCAAAAGTGTAGTCCGTTGCTGAAATATCATTGTCCACGGTCTTGGGCACTCCGATAATGCGCACGCCCTCATCGCTCAGCATTTTGGCCACCGCCAAGGTGCCTTCACCACCGATCACGATAAGTGCGTCGAGTCGCATTGAACGCAAGCTAGCCACAACCTTTTGGACGGTGCCTCCATCGTCGAACGGCGAGGTACGAGAGGTACCAAGAATGGTGCCGCCAAGCTTCGCGATGCCACGCACGCTTTTCCAGTCGAGTTCGATGGCGTTCTGCTCGACCACTCCCCTCCATCCATCGAGGAGCCCGAGGAATTCATCTTTGTGCCCCCGAATACCGCGCAAGACACAGGCGCGGATCACCGCGTTGAGTCCGGGACAATCCCCGCCACTGGTCAGAATTCCTATGCGCGCCATCAGTCGTTACCCACTACTCTCTTGATACCGTCGTGGTCGCGACCTTCTGCGGCGGCGACCACGTCAGGTAACCACGTAGCTGAGGTTGTAACCATGAGGAGTTCCCCGACCCAGCGATGAGGGTAAACCAGCACAACAATCAATGGTCTAATGTGAAAATAACGTAACGCTCGTTCTCCCGGCACCGAGGCCGTGAGGGATGTTCATCGTCCTCAACGCGTACGTCGGTCGGATGGAACAGCAAAGATGCAGAGCAAACTAGACGTGGACTCGGCTACCTTCGATAGCCTCCAGCAGCAGCTCGACACCGTGACCGAGCTAGCACGCGACCTCGCTGGACGTTTCGAACTCTCCCCGCTTCTCGAGCGCATCCTGCGCCACGCCACGATACTCCTAGGATGCGATTCGGGGTCAATCTCGCTCGTAGATGAAAAACTCGGAACTTACACGAAAAAGGCTGACGTTGGCGTCGGCTGCCAGGAGGGCCAGACATTCCCGCTCTCTGAAGGTTTCACGGGTGAAGTCGTGCGTAAACGAGGCACCATAATATTGGACGAATACTCGCAAGTACGCGCCGGACACATCTCCGCCGATGACCCGCGATGGCACTGCTCGGTTATCGGCGTGCCTATTCTCTGGGACGACGAGGTGATTGGCAGCTGCATAATCTTCAGCGCGAGCCCTGGTCGCGTGTTCACCGGGGCAGATGCACGCCTGGCCGAGCTGTTCGCCAATCATGCCGCGATCGCGCTGGCTAATTCCCGCCTCCATAGCCGAGCTTCCGAGCGCGAACGTGAGGCTGCAATCGCGGAAGAACGCGAGAGATCCGTGCGTGATGTGCATGAGACGGTTGGCCGTTCCCTGGCATCACTCCTTCTCAGCCTTGATGAGGCCGAAGAGGACATTAGAGACGACAAACCGGCCAAGCAGCACATTGGCACCGCACGCGCCATCGCACTGGATGCGCTGGCCGAGACACGGCGTACAGCGCTCGGTCTGGGTCCAACTTCCCTCGCCGGGCGCACTTTGGCAGAGGCAGTCGGGACGGAGCTGACTTGGGTCGAGTCAATGAGCGCTGCAGCGACAGCCCTCGTCGTTGTGGGCACCCCGCGCGAACTCCCGCCCGAGATCGCGCACCAGGCGTTCAAAATCGTCCAAGAAGCACTGAGTAATGTCGTCACGCACGCTAGGGCAAGTACCGTTCGAGTCGGTCTTATCTACAGAACACACGAGGTCTCTGTCCTGATCGAAGATAACGGCCGTGGCTTCGATTTGCAAGCTGCCCACGGTGACCATTCTTCTCTTCCCTCAGGCTGCCTCGGATTGCATGGGATGGCTTCACGGGTTAGCCACTTGGGTGGAGAGCTGAACATCGAGACCACTCCCGGTTGGGGTACAAAGGTTCGGGCAACAATTCCGGATGTCGGGCCAGGGCCCGGCGGCGCGGTCCAGCCGCGTTGGAAAGTACTGATCGCCAATGACCAGCCAATTGTCAGTGCCGGCCTCGTGCGGCTATTACACCTCAATGAGCCCGCCATCAATGTAACCGCCGAGGTCAACACACTCGCCCAACTACTCGACGCCTACGAGCTTTTACGTCCCGACGTACTCTTGGTCGATCTTCAAATGCTCCAGAGCGACCTTTCCGGCACGATAGGCAAGGTCCGCGCACTTGACCCCGAGGTCGCCATCGTCGTGCTGACAGACAATCCAACAGCAGACCAAATGCGCTTCGCGACCCAAGCAGGTGTGCGGGGGTATATTAAGCGCGGGTCAAATGTCGACGCTATCGTGCGCATCATCGTGGCCGCAGCTCAGGGCGATGCATTGATTGACGGCACCATGCTTGAGCACCTCAGGGAAACTTCGCGCGCCGGACTCGGCGGGACAGACACTCCCACTGCTCGTGAACGAGAAGTGCGCGAAATGGTTACCCAGGGGCTGCCCGACAAGCAAATCGCGACCCTACTCGAGATATCCGTCAAGACCGTCGAGAAGCACGTCGGATCTCTGCTGCGAAAGACTGGAGCTCGCAATCGAACGATGTTGGTGAGCATGAACGGCTCGGCGATGCAGAACTCCGGCTACCCCGCCCTATAGAGGATTCCCCTACTCCGCACGGAGGGGGAACTCCTAATAGCCCCCGACTGGCTACCTCTCTTAGTGTGAGGGCAGTCAAACAAGGAGGTTGCTGTGGGAGTCGTACCACTGAGGGAAATTCTGGATCGAGCATTCAGAGAGCGGTATGGCGTACCGGCCATCAACATTTTCAACGATCTGACGTTGGAAGCTGTGCTGGCTGGTGCGGTCAGGGCGAACTCGCCCGTCATCGTCCAGACGTCGGTCAAGACCGTTCGTAGCATCGGTCCCAAGGCTTTGGCCAGCATGTGGCGCTCTATGACGGATGGCATCACTATTCCGGTCACACTGCACCTGGATCATTGCCCCGACCGTGAAGTTCTCTCGACCTGTCTCCGTGAGGGCTGGAATTCCGTGCTGTTCGATGCATCGGAACTGCCCGTTGCTGAGAACCAACGCCAGACGATCGAGGTCGTTAAGGAGGCTCGGTCATTCGGCGCAGACGTTGAAGGCGAAATCGAGGCGATTACGGGAGTCGAAGACGGACACGGCTCCGATACCGAGGCTGCCCGCGAATCACTCGAAACTTCGTTGCGCTTCATCGAAGCTACCGGAGTCGACGTGTTTGCCCCATCCATCGGTAATGCCCATGGCAGTTACAAAAGCGCCCCGGTCCTAGACGTCCAGCGCGTAACCGACATCGTGGAGCGTCGCCCGATCCCCATCGCGCTGCACGGCGGCAGTGGGCTGACCACGGAGCAGTTCCAGGACTTAATCTCCCGGGGTGCCGCCAAGGTCAACATCTCTACCGCCATGAAAGAGGCATACATGAAGGCCAACCTTTCATTCCTTCGAGAGACAGAAAAAGCCAATAAGTGGGACCCGCCGTCGCTGTTTACGTCGGTAAGCCGCGACCTCACCGACCTCGTAGAAGGCCTCGCCCAGCAGTTCGGCAGTGCAGGAAAGGCCTGGTGACAGCGGTGCCCACGCTTATTTTCGACTGCGATGGCGTTCTCGCCGACACCGAGCAAGATGGCCACCTCAGAGCCTTCAACGAGACATTCGCGTTCTATGATCTACCAGCGCGTTGGAGCGTCGTCGATTACGCCGAAAAGGTCCGCATCGGCGGAGGCAAGGAACGACTGAAGAGTCTTCTCACCCCCGAGTTCGTTGTGGATGCCGGCTTGCCCCGCGACATCGCCGGTCAGACGGAAATTGTCGCGGCCTGGCACCGCAAGAAGACCGAGATCTACACGAGCCTCGTCGCGGACGGAGTGATGCCGCCCCGCCCCGGCATCGCGCGGATTGTGCATGCGGCGAGCACGGCCGGCTGGAATCTAGCCTGCGCCTCAACCTCTGCAGAAGCTTCCGTTCGCGCCGTGCTCTCGCATGCTGTTGGGGCTGATCTCGCTGCACAGTTTTCGGTCTTCGCCGGGGATGTCGTGCCAGCCAAGAAGCCTGCCCCTGATATCTACCTGCTTGCCATTAATGAGCTTGGAGTTGATGCCGACGATGTGATCGTCATAGAAGACAGTAACAACGGTCTGAGGGCCGCCGTTGGCGCGGGTCTACGCACCGTCGTCACGGTGAGCACTTTTACCGTAGATGAAGACTTCTCCGATGCATCGCTCGTCGTATCCTCGCTCGGTGATCCGTCACCTGGCGAAACGACTCGAGTACTCAATGATCCATTGCGGATAGGGCCCGGAGCCCTTGTCTCGCTCATTGATCTCAGCCGAATCCTCGCTGCACCTCGTTTCAAGCATGAAACGCACGTTCACTACAACAGGAAGGTCGCGTCATGACGCGCCTAGTTAACAATCCCGCGGACTTTCCGGCTGAACTTGTCGAGGGATTCATTGAGTCGAATTCGCGCTACGTGCGCAAAGTCTTTGGGGGCGTCGTTCGCGGCACGGAATCACGACCGGGAAAGGTGGCCGTCATCTCCGGCGGTGGCACTGGACACTACCCGGGGTTCCTGGGGTGGGTTGGCACCGGTCTGCTCGATGGTGCCGTCACTGGCAACATCTTCTCCTCCCCCTCCGCCTCTCAGGCTTGCAGCGTGGCCAGGGCCGCCGATCAAGGTGGCGGCGTAATAATCGCCTTCCTTAACTACGCGGGCGATGTTTTGCACTTCGGTCAGGCAGCAGAGCGGCTGCGAGCCGATGGTCTCGAGGTGCGAACCTGCGTCATTACCGACGACGTCGCATCCGCCACTACAGAGAACCATGCCAAACGCCGCGGCATCGCGGGCGGACTGGCCGTACTGAAAGTCACTGCTGCTGCCGCTGAAGCTGGGCTCGATATCGACGAGGTCGTGCGGGTTTTCAATAACGTTAACGACCGCACACGTACTTTCGGCGCTGCCTTTTCCGGCTGCACCCTCCCCGGCGCTGACCACCCTCTGTTCGAAGTGCCCGAGGGTAAAATCGGTGTCGGCCTCGGTGTACACGGCGAAGCTGGCATCTACGAAACTGATCTCGGCACTGCCGACGACGTGGCTAAACTCCTCGTGGATAAGCTTCTCGAAGACGTCCCCGCGAACCCAGGAAAGCGCGTTATCGCCGTTCTCAATGGTCTTGGGTCGGCCAAGTATGAAGAGCTGTTCGTCACCTACCACTCAGTGAATGTTCGACTAAAAGCTGCTGGGCTCGACGTTGTCGACGGTGAAGTCGGAGAGTTCATGACGTCGCTCGACATGGGTGGGGTATCACTTTCGCTGATCTGGCTCGACGATGAGATCGAAAAGTATTGGTTTGCGCCGTGCGACACGCCAGCAGTGCAGCGTTCCCCCATGACGGCGAATCAGCTGCCCGCTGACCGCATTTTCAACACAGCAGCGGAGCCGCTGAAAGTACACACGCGGGGAGGAAACCAATCCTGCACGGCCGCCGCTTTCATCTCCGTAGGCCTTAGTCGGGTGAGAGATCTCATCGCCGAAAATGCCGAGATGCTCGGTGACTTGGATGCAATCGCGGGCGATGGCGATCACGGCATAGGTATGACTCGGGGATCCCACGCCGCCGCCGAGGCTGTTCAGTGGCTGGTATCAGAGGGTGCCGGCGCTCAGACTGCTCTTGTAGGCGCTGGTGATCGTTGGTCTGAACAAGCCGGTGGTGCATCAGGTGCTTTGTGGGGCGCCGCACTTACCGCCGCCGGTAACGCACTGGGCGATGATGCGCTGCCGGACGCTGCAGCCCAATCCCGCGCGATCCGGGCATTCGTCGCCTCGATCATTCAGCTTGGAGGCGCATCCATCGGTGACAAAACGATGGTTGATGCCCAAGTTCCGTTTGCCGATGCCTTCGAGTTGGCAGTTGCGAACGGCGCGTCCGCATCCGATGCGTGGAAGGTAGCAGCCAAAACGTCTAAGGACGCAGCGGACGCCACAGCAGCGCTCGTGCCACTCATTGGACGAGCAAGGGTACTGGCAGAGCGATCGGTCGGCTCTGCTGACCCGGGTGCAATCTCATTCTCGATGATCGTCTCGGAAATTGCTGAATTGCACGCAGCATCTGTGGCCCGGAAATAACCCGCTACTTCTGATACAAATACGAAACATGACTAGGAGCTAATGATGGCAATCCCAGGTATTCGCGGCATGGAACACATCGGTTTTACGGTCCCCGACATCAACGAGGCGTGTGATTTCTTCGAGAAGATTCTTGGAGCTCAGACGCTCTTTGTTGCAGCAACGGATTTCCGGAACGACGACACTGACTGGATGGCCGAGCACCTTCGGGTCAACCCGCGCGCCGTCATCAAAGAGTTTCGGTATCTGCGTCTAGGGAATGGCAGCAACCTTGAGGTCTTCGAGTACGAGTCCCCCGACGAGAACCCGATCCAGCCGAAGAATAGCGACATTGGTGGACACCACTTGGCCTTCTACGTTGACGACATCTCCGCGGCTATTAATTACCTCAAAGAGAACGACGTCACGGTCTTGGGTGAGCCGACCGTCTATGATTCCGGTCCCAACCTAGGGCTCACGTGGTGCTATTTCATGGCTCCGTGGGGAATGCAGCTGGAGATCGTTTCGTCGCCCGACGGCACCGCCTACGACGATCAGGCCAAAGCATCTGGCGGAGCCCGCTTGTTCCACCCCGCACTGGTCGCCGAGACCGCGTACTAGGACCAACGAAAACACTGGTCGAGCCATGCCGGCGCTCGACCGATACTGATAGCTGGCGATGTTAGACATGAAGCAGCGTTTTTGACACCTAAATCCCCGTCGACCCTCCGGGTGCTGCCCGAGGGGGTCAGGCTGGAAGTTTGAGCGAGTCGACGAAGTCGGCTGCGTGCTGGCTGGTCAGAATGACGCGGGCGAATTCTTCGTCGACCAAGTCGATCACCACGGCCGGGCGGTGGCGCTTGATCGAGACGAAGTCCTTGCCACCGTGAAACTTCCAGGTTCCGGCCGCCAGAACCAGCGGAATCATCGATCCGGGCGAGCGGATGCCGCGCAGCCAGATCCACGGATCCGCGGTGATGATCACCGAGCGGATGTTCTCTCGTTGCACCACGATCGAGTCGCGCCGCAGCGCGAGCGTTCTTTCCGCGCGCGTCAGGTGGATCTCGAGCCGGTCGGAATGCACGCTCAGGGAAGCCATTGTTCTAGTCTGCCCGTTCCGGCCCGAAAACCCGTTGTCTTTAACTCACAAAGCAATAACGTCCCAGCGCAGGAACTCCACAACTGAATCGTCATACTCCCGGCCGGGCCGCGATCGTGACGCTCAATTAGGACTGTGGCTGGGCAGCCGCTGCAGCTTTGGCTGCGGCGGGCAGTGCCTCGAAGATGCGCCCGATCGCGCTCTCATCGTGTGCATCGGAAACGAACCAGGCCTCGAATACGCTCGGCGGCAGCGAGACGCCGCCATCGAGCATTGCGTGAAAGAACGGGGCGTAGCGAAAAGCCTCCTGACGCTGCACGTCGGCATAGGTGCGCGGAGCTGAACCCTGCGCCTCCTCGCCGAACACGAAGCTGAACAGGTTGCCGGCCCGCTGCACCCGGTGAGCGACGCCCTCGGCGGCCAGCGAGGCAGAAACAGCCTCAGAGAGGATAATGGCGGTTGCGTTGAGCCGGTCGTAGACGCTCTCCTCGAGCAGGTTGAGAGTCGCGATGCCGGCCGCAACGGCTACTGGGTTGCCCGACAATGTTCCGGCCTGGTAGACCGGGCCGGTCGGCGCTAGAAAGTCCATCACGTCAGCCCGACCACCGAGGGCGGCAACGGGAAGGCCACCGCCGATGATCTTGCCGAAGGTGAGCAGGTCAGGCGTGTAAAACTCTTCACCGGCCGACTCGAGACTGCTGGTCTCGAGGCCCCAGAAGCCCGAGCGGCTCACCCGAAAACCGGTGAGCACCTCGTCGAGGATGAGCAGGGCGCCGTTCGAGTGCGCGATCGCCGACAGGGCCGCGTTGAAGCCGGCATCCGGTGCTACGACGCCCATGTTGGCGGCGGCAGCCTCGGTGATGACGGCGGCGATGCGGCCGGGGTGCGCCTCGAAGGCGGCGCGCACGGCATCGAGGTCGTTGTAGGGCAGCACGAGGGTCTGCGCGGCGGTCGCGGCCGTGACGCCGGCCGAACCGGGCAGGGCGAGGGTTGCGAGACCGGAACCGGCCTGCGCGAGCAGCCCATCGGAGTGACCGTGGTAGTGCCCGGCGAA
The DNA here is from genome assembly GCF_002929785.1 of Cryobacterium sp. Y62. Lineage (NCBI taxonomy): Bacteria > Bacillati > Actinomycetota > Actinomycetes > Micrococcales > Microbacteriaceae > Cryobacterium > Cryobacterium sp. Y62. The sequence goes on from NZ_PJJK01000115.1 coordinate 129,326, forward strand.
CTTGATCAGCAGGTCCCGACCTGTGAAGCCGCGGGCCAGTCGAATGGCGGTCATAGTCGCCTCGGTGCCGGTCGACACCAAGCGCAGCTTTTCGACCGCGCCGACCCGCTCGGCGACGAGCTCAGCCAGTTCTGTCTCGGCGGGCGTCGACGCGCCAAAGGATAAACCGAGAGCTGCGGCATCCTGAACGGCCTTGATGACTTCGGGGTGGGCGTGGCCCAGAATCGCCGGTCCCCAGGAGTTGACGAGGTCGACATATTCGCGGCCGTCGGAGTCGGTGACGTAAGCACCAGCGGCCTTCACCAGAAACAGCGGGGTGCCGCCGACAGAGCCGAAGGCTCGCACCGGTGAGTTAACCCCACCGGGGATGACTTGCCGAGCGCGATCGAACAGCTCATCGTTATGGCTGGCTTGGTGTTGCATGGGGTTCGACATCGTGTCGGTCATGCTCGCTCCTCCTTGAGCCAAGTGGCCAATTCAACGGCCCAATAGGTAAGTACAGCGTCGGCGCCGGCCCGACGGATGCTCAGCACCGACTCCTCAACGGCTCGGCGCCGGTCAATCCAGCCCTGTGCAGCTGCAGCTTCGATCATGGCGTACTCGCCGGAAACTTGATATGCCCAAACCGGAATATCACTCATAGCGGCGACCTCGGCTAGGACGTCGAGGTAGCTGCCGGCCGGTTTGACCATGACGATGTCGGCGCCCTCGTCAATGTCGATCTGCGCTTCGCGCACGCCCTCGCGGCGGTTCGCGGGGTCGAGCTGGTAGGTACGGCGATCGCCGACCAGGGTGGAGGCGACGGCCTCGCGGAACGGGCCGTAGTAGGCGGAGGCGTACTTGGCCGAGTAGGCCAGCACCGCGGTGTCTTCGAAACCGTTGGCGTCGAGGGTTTCGCGCACGGCGGCGACCTGGCCGTCCATCATGCCGGAGAGGCCGAGCAGCGCTGAGCCAGCCGTCGCCTGGGCCAGCGCCATATCGCGGTAGCGCTCAAGGGTCGCGTCGTTGTCGACGTGGCCATCGACGGCGAGTACGCCGCAGTGGCCGTGGTCGGTGAATTCATCCAGGCACAGGTCGGTTTGCACCACGAGCGCGTCGCCGATCTCGTCGACCAGGGCGCGGGTGGCCAGGTTAAGGATGCCGCCCGGATCGGTCGCGCCGGTTCCGGTCGCGTCGCGCACTTCGGGTACCCCAAACAGCATCACGCCACCGATGCCTGCTGCGGCTGCCTGTACCACAGCGCGACGGGCACTGTCGATGCTGTGCTGCACCACGCCCGGCATTGAGCTGATTGGTCGCGCCTCATCGCCTTCGTGCACGAACATGGGGAGCACGAGCTCCGCCGGATGGACACGAATCTCACTGGCCAGACGACGAAGCGCGGGGCTGGTGCGCAGACGTCGTGGGCGTATAACGGGTTTGGTCACCCGTTCAGCCTACGCTGCCAGGCTGTGCGTTTCGTTATCCGCTCGTTACCTCTACGCCCCAGAAGGCGGCACACGCCTGCGGCACGGCCTGCGCGGATGCCGCCACCCTGGTCACGCGGCCGGCGTGCTCCCAGCGAGCGCCGCATAGACGAGCGCCTCGATAAGCGACTCGGCGCTACGTTCCGAGGCGACAACGTCAACGCGCAAGCCCAGAGCCCGGGAATCCTTGGCGGTCTGCGGACCGATGCAGGCCACGAGAGTGCGCTCGGGAATGTCCCCGAACTGGTCGCGCACCTGGCGTGCCACGCTGCCGCTCGTCACGAGCACGGCGTGCACGAGGCCGGCCTTAACGTCGGCGACGACCTGATCGCTGACCGGAACACCGATGGTGCGGTAAGCCACGACCGATTCCACATCGTGCCCGACACGACGCAGTCCCTCACTGAGCAGTGGCTTGGCGATCTCGCTGCGCAGGGTCAGCACGCGCAGGGGAATGACGCCCGCGGTGGCCGTCTCCCACTCCTCGAGCAGGCCGCGCGCCGAGTTGTCCTCCGACGGAACGATGTCCACGTGGTAGCCGGCCGCGATGAGTGCGGCCGCGGTGGTCTCACCGACGGCAGCGATACGGGTTCCGGGCGCGACAACGGCGCGGTGCGACGACAGAACGTCCACGGTGGTCGCGCTGGTGATCGTCATCCAGTCGAAGTCGCCGGCGGCGAGGCGGGTCAGCGCCGCGTCGAGGGCTGGGGCGTCGTCGGTCGCGGCGAAGTTGATCATGGGAGCGACGATGGGATGCGCACCCTTGGCGCGCAGGTTTGCTGCGACCTGGTCGCCCCAGGGGCCGCCTCGCGGAACGAGAACTCGCCAGCCCGCGAGGGGCTTGGTCAGTCGATTAGTCACGTGGTCACTCAGTCACTTTCAGGGGAGCGAACTCGGCCGCGCCACCGGCCAGAAGATCTATGGACACACGTTCGGCCACGTCGAGCGCGGCGTCAGTGAGATGGAGGGCAGAGTGGGAATCCGGCGTCGCCGCGTGCGAGCTGGTGATCTTGCGGGAACCATCCGGGCTATACACGGTTGCGGTGAGAAAGAGCAGTCCATCGTCAACCACGGCCGTGGCGCCGATCGGCGCGGCGCAACCGGCCTCCAGGCGGGCCAGCACGGTACGTTCGGCGGTGGTTGTCGCCTGAGTAGAGCCGTGGTTCATCGTCGCGAGTGCCACGCCGAGCAGGCGCTCCGGCTTGCCGTCACGAACCTCGATCGCGAGCGCACCCTGGCCGGGAGCGGTCGGCCAGGCCGACAGCTCGAGAAACTCCGGCGCGAGGAATTCCAGACGGCCGAGTCGGCCGAGTCCGGCCGCAGCCAGCACGACGGCATCGAGGTCGCCCTCGCCGACGCGCCCAATGCGGGTGTCGATGTTGCCGCGAATGTCGACGACGGTCAGGTCGGGGCGACGTTCCAGCAACTGGGCGACGCGGCGGGGCGAGCCGGTGCCGACCCGGGCACCCTCGGGCAGGGTGTCCAGAGTGAAGCCGGCGCGTGCGACCAGCACGTCGCGGGCATCCGCTCTCTTGGGGGTTGCGCCGATACGCAAGCCAGGGTGAGGCTCGGTAGGCAGGTCCTTGAAGGAGTGCACGATGACATCGCACTCGTCATTCAAGAGGGCTTCGCGCAGGGCGCTCGCGAAGACACCGGTACCACCGAGGCTCGAGAGCGGCGCGGTCGAGGTGTCACCGTGTGTGGTGACACGCACGATTTCAACCTCTACACCGGCCGATGCCGCGATGCGGTTCACGATGGTCTGGGTCTGCGCCAAGGCGAGGGCACTCGCACGCGTTCCCACGCGGATCACGGTCACGGCGCCATTCCCGCGACGGCCGGCTTGAAGCCGAGCCGCACGTTTTCGCAGCAGCCGGGGCGGCACACGTCGTACCAGGGGCCGAGGTCGGTTTCGGCCGGACGGTCTTCGCTCGGGGTGTCGTTCAGGCGTTCCTCGATCAGATCGACGAGGCCGCTGACAAAGTCGGGCGAGACTCCGGGGGTCGGCACCCGCACGGCGTGGATGCCGAACTTCGCACTCGTCTCCATGGCCTCGTTGTCGAGATCCCACATGACCTCCATGTGGTCGCTCACAAATCCGAGCGGCACAATAATGACAGCACGGATACCTTGTCGCGGCAACAGGGCGATCGCATCGTTGATGTCGGGCTCAAGCCACGGCATGCTGGGCGGGCCGCTGCGGGACTGATAGACGAGCTGCCATTGCGTCTTGAGCGGGGTGGCCGCGTCTCCAGGTTCCACGAGGGCATCCATAACGACCTGGGCGACGGCGCGGTGCTGCGCCTCGTAGGCGCCACCCTCGCCGAAGCCGCGCTCGGCAGGGCCGCTCTTGTTCGCGTCCGTCATCGGGATCGAGTGGGTCGAAAACAGAATCTCGACCTCGGTGTCGACGTCGATACCGGGCATGGCTGCGACGACATCCTTGAGTCCCTGGGTGACACCGGTGATGAACGGGGTGACGAAGCCGGGGTGGTCGAAAAACTGGCGGATCTTGTCGATGTGGACCGTGTCGTTCAGGCCCTTGTCAGTCAGCGCTGCAGCGAAGTCTTCACGGTACTGGCGGCATCCGCTGTAGGAACTGTAGGCACTCGTCGCGATCGCGAGCAGGCGATTTTGGCCGACTTCGTGGGCGTCGGAGATTGTGTCGCGCAGATATGGTGCCCAGTTGCGGTTGCCCCAAATGACGGGCAGGTTGATGCCGCGACGGTCGAGTTCGACCTGCAGGGCCGCCTTGAGCACCCGGTTCTGGTCGTTGATCGGGCTCACGCCACCGAAGTGGCGGTAGTGGGTGGCGACCTCTTCGAGGCGAGCCTCCGGGATGCCGCGACCACCGGTGACGTTACGCAGGAACGGAATCACGTCGTCCTGGCCCTCTGGGCCGCCGAAACCGGCCAGCAAAACGGCGTCGTACTGGGCCATTACTGCAGAACCTCTACGAGCTCGGCGGTCGAGATGCGGCGTCCGGTGTAGAACGGGATCTCTTCGCGCACATGGCGACGCGCCTCAGTGTCGCGCAGGCCACGCATGAGGTCGACGAGCTCGGTGAGCTCGTCGCTCTCGATCGGCAGCAGCCACTCATAGTCGCCCAGGGCGAAGGCGGAAACGGTGTTCGCGATCGCACCGCGATAGGCGGCGCCCTTGCGTCCGTGATCGGCGAGCATGCGGCTGCGGTCTTCGTCGGGTAGTAGGTACCACTCGAAGCTGCGCACGAAGGGGTAGACGGTCATCCAGGCCTTGGGCTCGAGTCCGCGCAGGAATCCGGGCACGTGGCTCTTGTTGAACTCGGCGTCGCGGTGCACGCCCATGGCGTTCCAGGTCGGTAAGAGGCTCTTGAGCAGGCGACTGCGGCGCAGCTCACGGTTTGCCCACTGCAGGGTCTCTGCCTCGGGCGCGTGGGTCCAGATCATGACGTCGGCATCGGCCTTGAGGCCGGAGACATCATAGAAGCCGCGCACGGTGACGCCCTCGGCTTCGATCAAGGCCACCACGTCGTCGAGCTCGTTCACGGCGTGCGGAACATCGCGGCCGTCGAGGTCGTCGGGATTGTGCGGGTCCCTTCGCAGCACGGTGAAGAGGGTGAATCCTTGCGGCGAAGCCGCGGGTAACTCGGAATCGGTGGGGGTGGTGGGCTGAACGCTGGTTACTGCCTCTCCGGCAGCCGGGTGAGTCATGGGTCTAGTTTGCTCTGTATTGCCCCCGCTACCAAAATGAGCCGTGCGGTTGCTGTGAACCGATCCTGGTGGTTACCGGTTTTTGGCCACCGCGGAGGCACCGAACCAGACGATGACACCGACGACGGTCGCCGCGCCGAACGCAATGCCCACGAGGGCGCCCGGGCTGTCTTCGCCGAGCTGGCGCAAGGCGTGGGTCAGGCGGCGGCGCTTGATGCGCAGTTGCTTGGGAATATTGAGCTTGTACTCGATCGCATCGAGCGTCGAGGCGAGCTCGGCGCGAGCGTGCCGGGCTTCGGCGCGCAGGTCATTTGTGGTCATATTCGCCAACTCCCTTGAATGCATCGACGTCGTGACGGATGCTCGCGTGCACGCCCTCCGGGTCGGGTTTCGTTGCCGCCTTCACCCGGTTGACGCCGATGAGCACGAGGACTGCGGCAATGAGCAGGAGCACGACCAGCACGATGAGCGTGGCAAGCCAGAGCGGCAGCACGAGGGCCAGCAAGATCACGAAGAGGGCGACGAGCACCCCGAGCGCGAAGAACAGAAAAGCCCCGGCCACGATGAAGAGGCCGGCACCGATGCCGAAGTTCTTGGCTTTGGCCGTGAACTCGGCCTTGAAGGCATCGAGTTCGGCTTTCACGAGGGCGCTGATCTGGCCGGGCAGTTCCCCGATCAGCGCGAGCAACGGACGTTTGCTCTTCGGGTTGAATCCACTGCTAGTCACGAATTGCCTTCCCTGTCTTCGGGTGTCGCCGGGTTGTCGCGCCTGGCGGTGTAACGAGTGTCGGAATGCTACGAGCTACTGGGCGTCGTCAGCCGCAGGCTTGGCCTTGGGCGTCGGCTTCTCGGTCAGCGTCGGCTTCTCGCTCAGCGTTGGCTTAGCGGCGGCCGCGCGGCTCGTCGTGGTGCTGGCCTTGCCGGCGGGGGTGAGAGCATCTGCTTTTGCTGACGTTGTCGAGGTCTGGGCAGCCGCCTTCTTCTTGGCGACAGCCTGCGTGACGGCCTTCTTTCCGGCGTTATACACCGCAACGGGAACGTCGCCGACGAGTTCGAGGGCGGCGTCGCGCACCTCGGTCACCCGGCGTTGCACGGGTTTGGCGTTCCAGAGGTCATTGGCGGCGGCGGCGATCTGGTCGTAACGTTTGCGGCCGGCGCGTGCACCGAGCACATAACCAACGAGTCCGCCCGTGATGAACAGAAGCTTTCCGCGCATTGAGTCTCCACTTTCGTAAGGTCTTCCCAGAGTAACCCGGTTCGCCGTTTCGGTCTCGGTGGTGTTCGGCAAGTCTGCACCGGTCGTGTCAATACAGGAAGTGCACAGTTTGGGGTACCTGCGCGCCGACCATTCGGGGGCACTGTGCGTATCTGCGGAGACACCGGTATCCGCGCTGCTCAACGGAAGAATCTTGGCAGTTCGGTACCGGGACTACGCGTCCGGCGCAGCGATGGTCAAGCCGAGCGCAGCGTGCCGAATACGGTCGCCGGCGGCGAGAGCGTGCGGAATGACCGAGGCGAGGCCGGTACCGGCCAACCAAGCGCCGGTGATCTCGAGCGCCGGGGTCGCCATGACGGCCTCGCGCACCTGCTGCGCACGCTCTGGCGCGCCGAGCATGGCCGGTGACAGGGCGTCACGCCACTCGGTGCGGGCGAATGCGCGCACCGAGGCCGTTGCCAGCGGCACACCGAGCAGGGCGCTCGCGTCGTGCAGGGCGAGGGCCTGCAACTCCTCATCGCTCAGATCGTCGGTCGGGTTGGGCTGGCCGGCGCGGCCGTAGGACAGCCGCACGACGTGGCGGCCGGGGCCGGCCGCTTCGGCGACCCAGGCCCACTTCGCCGTGACGTGGGTGAGCGCTTTCGCGGTGACGTCGGGGGCATCGGCCGAGACGAGCACACCGGTGCCGCGTGGGTGAGCGTCGAGGGCTGGCGCGTCGAGCACGAGCGTGGTCAGGGTGACGGCGGTCGGTGCTGGCCAGTCGAGCTCGGCGAGGGCGTCGAACTGGTCACCGAGCGGGTTGACCAGGCGCAGTGCCTGCGCGCCCTGGGTCGCAACGATGAGGTAACGGGCGGTGAGGATGCCGGTGGTTAGCTCGGCGGCGGGCTCGGTGCCGTCGGTGTGTGTGCGTGCGATCGGTCGAGCAAGCGACGCGGCGGAGCCGGTCGGCGCACCTGCGTCAGTGGGCGCGGCGCCGTCGGTCGGGACCACCTGCGGGTCGGTGGGGACGGCATCCGCTTGCCGGGTGACTGTGACAGACCAGGTCGGCGTGTCGTCGGTGCCCGAGCGGACCAGTGCTGTGGCCGTGGTTCCGGTCAGAATTGCCACGTCGTGGCGTTGCAGGGCGGCCACGATCGCGGCGGGCAGGCTGGCCATTCCGCCGAGCAGTCCGCCGACGTTGGACCCGGCCGGGGCGCCAGTGCGCAGGGCCGAAACCGCGCCAGAGAGCGAGCCGGCCGTGGTGAGGGCACGGTTGAGTCCTGGGACGACCACATCGATTTCGAGGTCGACAGCGCTCGTCGTGTAGACGCCGGACGCGACGGGTTCCACCAGCCGGTCGAGCACGCGCTGGCCCATGCGTTTCTTCACGAGGTCGCCGAGGCTGTGCTCGCGGCCGATCGTGAGCACGGGCATGAGCCGGTCGGCGTAAGCGCGCAGCGACCCCTTCCAGCCGATGACCCGGCGTACATCGTCGGCGAGCGGTGAACCGGGGATTCCGAGAACGCCGGCTTTGGGCAGCGGAACGCTCACCGCGGCATCCGCTTGCTTGAGGGCCGGCAAGTGCANGGAACGCTCACCGCGGCATCCGCTTGCTTGAGGGCCGGCAAGTGCAGCCATGCCCCCGCGACGTTGGGCGCCACGACCTGGTCGGTGAGCCCGAGATCCTCGATGAACGACGCGACCGTGCCTCCGCGCACAGCGAAGCTCTCGGCACCGCTGTCGAGGGTGAGCCCGTCGAGAACATGGCCGACGACCGGGCCGCCGACTGCATCCGTTGTTTCGATAATGGTCACGGCCAGGCCTACTTGGGCGCATTCGCGGGCGGCGACCAGGCCGGCCACTCCCCCGCCGATGACGAGAACGTCGATTGGTCTGGTCATTTCAGAGTTCCTTCTTGTTCAGCGCCCGGCGACTCCCTCCAAAATTACAGGACGAATACTACGTTGCCCGCAAATGGTGGGACCGGGTTACTCGGCCGCGCTCACGTCGTGCACGAGGCTGACCAGGCGGGTGAGCACGTCGGGGTCGGTGTCGGGCGGAACGCCGTGACCGAGGTTGAGCACGTGCGAGGGCGCGCTGCGTCCACGTTCGAGTACGTCGCGCACGTGGGCTTCGAGCACGGGCCATGGCGCCGCCAGCAGGGCCGGGTCGACGTTTCCCTGCACCGGAACGGCTCCGCCGAGTCGGCGGTTGGCCTCATCGAGCGGCACCCGGTAGTCGACGCCTACGACGTCGGCGCCGATGTTGTGCATTTCCTTCAGCAGTTCGCCGGTGCCCACACCGAAATGCACGATCGGTACATTGCCTTGGACGTTGTTCACGCTGTAAGTCAGGTCGCGCACGTGCGCGATCGCCGCCGCCGAAGCTGGCGCAACGGATGCCGCATAGTCGGCCAGCGAAAGCGCGCCGGCCCACGAGTCAAACAGTTGCGCAGCGCTGGCGCCGGCGAGCACCTGGGCGCGCAGGAACCGACCGGTAACGTCGGCGGTCCACGCCATAAGCCGCGCCCATGCTTTGGGCTCGGCGTGCATGAGCGTGCGGGCGTGGATGTGGTCCTTCGACGGACCACCCTCGACCAGGTATGCGGCCAGGGTGAACGGCGCGCCGGCGAAGCCGATCAGCGGGGTCGATCCGAGTTGGGACACCGCGCGGGACACTGCGTCGCGAATCGGCGCGAGGGCCTCGTCGAGAATGGCGGGGTCCAGAGCGGTGAGTTCGTCGACATCCGCTGACGTGCGCACCGCCTTGCCGAGCACCGGACCCTTGCCGGCCACGATCGCCACGTCAACACCGACGAGTTTGAGCGGAACGACAATGTCGCTGAAGAAGATTCCGGCATCGACGTTGTGGCGCCGCACCGGCTGCAGCGAGATTTCGCTCGCGAGTTCGGGGTCGAGGCACACGTCGAGCATGCGCGTGCCGACACGCAGTTCACGGTATTCGGGCAATGATCGCCCGGCCTGACGCATGAACCACACCGGCGTCACGTCGGGCCGAACGCCTTGATAGGCCTGAATTAGGCGGGAGTCGGCGGTGAGGCCGGAGGAGAGTGGATGCTGCGCGTCGAGGATCATCCCGCCCATTCTCTCAAACATCCCTGACGATGTGTGCCGGGAGCGTACAGCAATAAGTCGTAGAATCGGCTAGTGCTCATTCTTCTGTCGGCCAGTCACAAAAACTCCACCTTCGATGTGCTGGAGAAATTGTCTGTCGGCGGCGGCGCTTCGGCCATGCGCATGGTCGAGCAGTACAGTCCGCTCAGCGGTGCGGTCGTCGTCGCCACCTGCAACCGTTTCGAGGCCTACCTCGATCTCGATGAGCCCTATGGCGTGTCACCGCTGCCCGCCGTGTACGCCGCGATCGAGGCCGTCAGCGCCAGCACTGGCGTCACCGAAGACACCCTGCGCGACAATCTCACCCTCGTGCACGGCAATGGCGTTGCCGAGCACCTGTTCGCCGTAACGAGCGGCCTCGAATCCGTCGTTGTCGGCGAGGTCGAGATCGCCGGCCAGGTGCGCCGCGCGCTGGAGCAGGCTCGCGCCGACGGCACCACGAGTCCGGAACTGGAGCGTCTGTTTCAGCGGGCTTCCCAAACATCGCGCGGAGTCAAGAACCGCACCGGCATCGGCTCGGCCGGGCGTTCGATCGTGCGTCTCGCCCTCGAACTAGCCGAAAGCCGGGTCAGCGACTGGTCCAGCGCTCGAGTATTGCTAGTCGGAACCGGCCGCTACGCCGGCGCCTCCCTCGCCGCGCTGCGTGACCGCGGCGCCGAGAACGTGCGCGTCTACTCGCCGTCCGGTCGCGCCGTCGGGTTCGCCACCTCCCATGACATCGACGCCGTTGCCACGGCCGATTTCGCCGCGGAAGTCGCCCGTGCCGACGTCGTCGTCACCTGCACACTGCGCGACGATCACGTCATCGATGCGGCCCTGATCACCCGCGGCCGCGCCGAGATCGGCGTGGATCCGTTCGCGATTGCCGGCGCCACCGCCGATGCCCCGGCCCGTCTCTGCCCGGCCGATACCGGCCCCGAAGCGCCGCCACAGCTCATCATCGATCTCGGCCTGCCCCGCAACGTGGCGCCGGACGTGACCCTGGTGCCCGGCGTCGAGCTGCTCGACCTCGAGACCATCAGCATCCATGCGCCGCTCGAAGAGCTGAACGCCACGACCGAGGCCCGCGAAATCGTTGGCAAGGCCGCCCGCAAGTTCTCGGATGTGGCCGAGGAACAGAGCCTTACCCCGGCTGTCGTCGCCCTGCGCAGCTATGTGTTCGAGCTGCGCGACGCCGAAATCGCCCGGGCCCGCAACCGCGGCGACTCGAGCGAGGCGACCGAGTCGGCCCTGCGCCACCTGGCCGGCGTACTACTGCACACCCCCATGGTGCGCGCCCGCGAGCTCGCCCGGGCCGGCGAACAAAAGGCCTACCTCACCGGGCTCGATGCCCTGTTCAGCATCGACGTTACGCTGCCCGCCGCCGGCGCAGCGGACGCCGGCGGCACCGAGGAGCTCGCCTCCTAGCTCACCCTGACGACCGGTCACCGGCGCTTCCTGTGGCTAATTCAGGAAATCGGCCCGGTACAGGCTGATCAACCCCGGAGTCAGGGCACTCGACCGCACACGGTGACCCGCATTGCCTGAATTAGCCACACAGCGCGGGCCGGACTGGGTCATATCGGGCTGGCGACCTCGATCAGGGTGACTCCGGCGGGCGCCCCGGGCGATGACATTGCAGCGAGGGCCTCCGGCGCTTCAGCGAGGCTGATTCGGCGGTTGATCAAGTCCCCCGGGCGCAATCGTCCGTTCAATACGAGTTCAAGCAGCGCCGGATAGTCCCGGGCGGGCATGCCGTGGCTGCCCAGCACAGTCAGTTCGCGCGCGATCACCGTGCCGAGCGGCAGGCGCGGATCGTCGGCAAGCAGGCCGATCTGCACGTGCCGTCCGCGCGTAGCCAAAGAACGGATGCCGATGGCGACCGTATTCTCCCGGCCGAGCGCCTCGAGGCTCACGTCTGCACCCCCTGATACGAGCGCCCGAATGCGCGCGACCACCTCGTCGTTGGGCAGCCCGGCCGAGTTGACCACGTAAGCGGCTCCCACCCGGCTCGCCGCTCCGAGCGCGTCGGAATTGATGTCGACGGCGATGACGATCGCGCCGAGCGCCTGCCCGATCATGACCGCACTCAGGCCGACTCCGCCGCAGCCGACGACCACGAGAGTTTCACCCGCCTGCAGCCCCGCCTGGTGCACAAGTCCGCGGTATGAGGTAGGTGGCGAACCGGCAGCCGAGAAGCGCGGCAGCGCCGGCGTCGAGGGCATCGGGGATGGCGATGAGATTCACGTCGGCGTTGTGCAGCGCGACCCGCTCGGCGTAGGAACCCCAGTGGGTGAATCCGGGCTGGGTCTGGTTGCGACAGACCTGCCCGTTGCCGGCGTCGCACTCCGGGCACTCGCCGCAGGCGCAGACGAATGGCACGGTTACGCGCTGACCAATGCGAAATCGGCGCACGAGCGGCCCGACCGCATCGATCACGCCGACCAGTTCGTGGCCGAGCCAGCCGTGCCAGTCACTGCGGCAGAGTCCGGTCGCCTCGACCCGCACGATCACGCCGGCTGCACTGAGCAGCGGCTCTGGTACCTCTCGCAGCACCGGAAGCACACCGAATTCTTCGAAATAGACCGCTTTCATGGTTTACAGTCTGCCCGACGGATGCTGGCGGCCAGACTCGGCCGCCAGCATCCGTTCTCAAAGCGGACTAGGCGCCGCGCAGCCGCACGGTCAGGTAGGCCTCAAGCTCAGCGAGGGGCACGCGCTCCTGTGCCATCGTGTCGCGATCACGTACGGTGACGGCCTGATCGTCGAGGGAATCGAAGTCGACCGTGATGCAGAACGGTGTGCCGATCTCGTCTTGGCGGCGGTAACGGCGGCCGATCGCTCCGGCGTCGTCGAAGTCGACGTTCCAGAGCTGGCGCAGGCTCGACGCGAGCTCACGCGCCATCGGCGACAGGCGCTCGTTGCGCGACAGCGGCAGGATCGCGGCTTTGACCGGTGCCAGGCGCGGATCAAGCTTGAGCACGGTGCGCTTGTCGACACCGCCCTTGGCGTTCGGAACCTCTTCCTCAACATAGGCGTCGACCAGAAAAGCCATGAGCGAGCGAGTGAGGCCAGCGGCGGGCTCGATCACCCACGGCGTCCAGCGCTCGTTCTTCGTTTGGTCGAAGTAGGACAGATCTTTACCGGATGCCTTAGCGTGTGTCGACAGGTCGAAGTCGCCACGGTTTGCCACGCCCTCGAGCTCGCCGAACTCGGTGCCGGTGAATCCGAAGCGATATTCAATGTCGACTGTGCGCTTGGAGTAGTGCGAGAGCTTCTCGGCCGGGTGCTCGAACAGGCGCAGGTTCTCGGGGTTGATACCGAGGTCGGTGTACCACTTCATCCGGGTGTCGATCCAGTACTGGTGCCAGGTCTCGTCTGTGCCGGGCTCGACGAAGAATTCCATCTCCATCTGCTCGAACTCGCGGGTGCGAAAGATGAAGTTTCCCGGAGTGATCTCGTTGCGAAAGCTCTTACCGATCTGGCCGATGCCGAACGGCGGCTTGGAACGCGACGCCTGCAGCACGTTGGCGAAGTTCACGAAGATGCCCTGCGCGGTTTCGGGGCGCAGGTAGTGCATGCCGGCCTCGTCATCGACCGGGCCGAGGTAGGTCTTGAGCAGACCGGAGAAGGCACGTGGCTCGGTCCAGATGTGACGGTTGCCGCAGTTGGGGCAGGCAATGTCATCGAGACCGTTCTCGGGCGGGCGGCCCTTCTTCTCTTCATACTGCTCTTCGAGGTGGTCAGCGCGAAAACGCTTGTGGCAGCTCGTGCACTCGATCAGCGGGTCGCTGAAAACCTCAACGTGACCGGATGCTTCCCAGACCTGGCGAGGCAAAATAACGCTCGAGTCGAGGCCGACGACATCGTCGCGGCTCGTGACCATCGAACGCCACCACTGCTTCTTGATGTTCTCTTTGAGCTCGACACCGAGGGGTCCGTAGTCCCAGGCGGAGCGGGAACCGCCGTAGATCTCGCCGGCCTGAAAAACGAAGCCACGGTGGCGGGCGAGGGCGATGACGGAATCAAGATGAGTGGGTGCGGCCACGGTGGCTCCAATGGTCGAAGGCGCAGAATGCGGGCGAGTGCCCGGATGTCCATTTTACGCGCTCACGTCGCCCGTCGTTCCCGCACCGCCTCTGGGCGGGGCTCCGGCCGCAGTGACGTAAGAGTGCAGATTGACAGTATCTGTCTTGGCTCAACGAGGAGAAATGGGCGCCACGTCCAGCACGACTGAATCACCGACCGCTCTGAAACGGATTCCGCACGACCTCGCGGTCGCCCTGAATCCGGAAGAACTTGAAGCCCACAATCGCCAGTGGACGCCGCTGAAGAACGCGATCTGATCGGTCATTTCTCTGCTCGGCGGCCTCAGCTGGGTCATGCTCGCCGTCGTGCGCGGTGAGACCGTGAACGCGATCTGGTTCGTGTTCGCCGCGATCTGCACCTATCTCATCGGCTACCGCTTCTATTCGAAGTTCATCGAGAAGCACATCGTTCGCCCCGACGACCGCCACGTTCTGTTCGGTCACCACTTCGCCGCCATCGCCGGCTCTGGCCCCCTGGTCGGCCCCGTGTTGGCCGCCCAGCTGGGTTATCTGCCGGGTACGATCTGGACCATTGTCGGCGTCGTGCTTGCCGGCGCCGTACAGGACTACCTCGTACTGCACTTTTCCATGCGGCGCGGCGGCCGTTCCCTCGGACAGATGGCCCGCGACGAACTCGGCGTGATCGGCGGCACCGCTGCCCTCATCGCGACCCTCGTGATTATGGTCATCATCGTTGCCATTCTCGCGCTCGTTGTCACCAATGCCCTCGCCGAGAGCCCGTGGGGCGTCTTCTCGGTCGGAATGACCATCCCCATTGCGCTGTTCATGGGTTGCTACCTGCGCTTCTTCCGCCCGGGCAAGATCACTGAGATCTCCATCATCGGCTTCGTGCTGCTGATCGCCGCCATCGTTGGCGGCGGCATGGTCAACGGCACCGAATGGGGCCAGACCTACCTGCTGCTCGACAAGGTTACTATCGCCTGGGGCATCATCATTTACGGCTTCATCGCCGCGATTCTGCCCGTGTGGCTGCTACTCGCACCGCGCGACTACCTGTCAACCTTCATGAAGATCGGTACGATCGGCATGCTCGCCGTGGCGATCGTCATCATTCGTCCGGAAATCAGCGTGCCGGCGGTCAGCGGCTTCGCCACCACCGGCACCGGACCCGTCGTGGCAGGAACGCTGTTTCCGTTTCTGTTCGTGACGATCGCCTGCGGCGCCCTCTCCGGTTTCCACGCACTCATCGCCTCTGGCACCACGCCCAAGCTCATTCAGAAGGAACGCCAGACTCGCTTCATCGGCTACGGTGGCATACTCATGGAGTCGCTCGTGGCCATCATGGCCCTCGTCGCGGCGCTGTCGATTGACCACGGCATCTACGCCCCGGCCGGATTCATCATGACTGCGCCAGAGAAGGTGCTGCAGGCAGAGTGGGATGCCCTTCCGGTCGAAAAGAAGATCAAGGTCAAGGGCCGCTGATGACCGTTCTGGCGGGCGTCCGCAAGGGCGCCCGCGGCGTGATCTGGTATCTCAAGGGCGTCCTCGGTGAGGACGCCTACGAGAAATATGTGGCGCATCACGCGGCCTGCTGCGAAACGGATGCTGCCGACTTTGACGGCGCGCAGCATCCGCTGATGACGGCGCGCGAATTCTGGCGGGATCAGACCGACCGGCAGGACCAGAACCCGCAGAGGCGCTGCTGCTAGCTTTGCTGCTTGATCGGATGCGGCCCACCCAGCCGCACGTCGGTCGGGTGGCCCGCGCTCGCCCGCCGCGCCGCTAGTCTGGGGCGATGACGAACGGGGGCAGGGTGCAGCGCCTGCGCGCGCTGCACCCCTGGCTCGGCCGGCTACCGCCGTGGGGGCTCGTGCTGCTGATCTGGGCCGGCTCGCGGCTGCTCACAACGACACTGCTAGCCACCCTGTTCGCCGTCGCGACTCGTTTGGACTGGCCCTTCGCGAGCTATCGGAGCGACCCGAATTTCTTCACCTTCTCGGGTTCCTGGGACAGCTCTTTTTACCGGCAGATTGCGCTGCACGGGTATCCCAGCGAGCTGCCAACGGATGCTGCCGGCCAGGTCGAGCCGAATGCCTGGGCCTTTCTGCCGATGTTTCCGTGGCTCGTGCGCGGCGTCTCGGCGGTGACCGCCCTCGATTTCTACGTCGCTGGCACGCTCGTGGCGATTGCGTTCGGGGTCGGAGCGGCGCTCATGCTGTACCGGCTGCTCGCCCCGCGGGTGGGGGAGCATTGCGCGCTGTGGGCAGTCGCCCTGTTCTGTTTCGGGCCGCTGTCGTTCATTTTGCAGGTAGCCTACGCCGAGAGTCTGTTTCTGTTCCTGGTCTTTGCGAGCCTGGGCCTGATGCTGTCGAAGCGCTATCTGCTGATGATTCCGCTTGCGGTGGTGGCCGCGTTTACTCGGCCAGGCGTGCTCGCCTTGTCGCTCGCCCTCGCGATCCTGCTGGTGCTGCGCTGGCGCGAGCGAGATCGCTTTGCCTGGCGCGAGCGCTGGTCGATCGTGGTCGCGGGGCTGGCTATCGCCGCGGCCGGGCTGGCCTGGCCGCTCGTGGCCGGCGCAGTCACCGGGGCGTCCGACGCGTACCTCGATACGGAGCTGTCCTGGTGGACCGGTTTCGTCGGCCGGGTCGAGTTCGTGCCGCTCACGCCGTGGTTTCTCATGGCCGGACAGTACCTCGGCGTGGCCGGCACTGTGCTGGTGCTCGTGCTCGTGGCCGGGTTTGGGTGGTGGTTGTCGCGGCGAGCGCTGCATCCGCTTCGACCGGAAATCGTCGCGTATTCGGCGAGCTACGGACTCTATTTGGTGGCCGTATTTCTGCCGCAGCAAAGCCTGTTTCGGCTGCTGCTGCCACTCGCGCCGCTGCTCGGCGACCCGGCGATCGCCAGGTCGAAGCCGCTGCGGCGTGGGCTGCTCGCTGTTTCTGTCGCGCTACAGCCGGTCGCGATTGTGCTGCTCTGGTTTGTGGGGTACCCCTGAGCTCGTTAGCGCTCGAGCGGCTCACCCAACAGCGCGAACAGCCAGACAACAATCGACAGGTTCACCATCGACCAGGTCATCATCCCGAGGAACAGCCGGGTCGATACCGTGGGGCGAAGTTCCGGTGCCCCACCCGGTTCGATGATTGGGTCATCGTGCGGAGAGTGGCGCATCTGGCTCCAGATCGCTGGAACAAGCACGAGCAGCGTGGAAACGATCACGATTGGCAGTGCGGGAACGGTGAAGAGCACCCTTGCGCCGCCCCACAGGCTGAGCGCAATGGAGGGACCGAAACCCAGGACGGCCGCGACCACGATCATCCAGATGCGCAGGCGCATCCGCACGAACACCTTGAGAAATGTCGGGAGGAGTACCGCGACGATGCCCACGGCAGCAACGACCACAAGTGTTGCCGGGTCGATCTTTACCGCCTTACCCTGCACGAGCGGCAGCGCCGAGAGCGTGAAGCCGAAAAGCCCCAACACCCCCAGACCGGCCCGAAGGCCTAGACCGTTCACCGCTTTTAGCGGAACGGTCGACAGGTTGAGCTCGGCGGCATAGCGCTTAGGGCTGCCGAAGCATTCCTCGGCGCTCGACCCTGCATCGGCGAGAAACTCCCGGGCGCTGGCCACGGCGTCGCCAATGTCGTTGCCGCGCACGGCGAGCAGCCGCAGTTCGATCGTGAATTCATCGAACCAGGTGGCATCGTTGGTGGCCGTCTGTTCAGAGCGGATGCCCCTTCGGCCACTTTCATGATCGCGTGGAGTGCTGGTCATCATGCTTGGGCCGAGCCTTTCGATTGCGAGATCGGGCATTACTGGTTGTCCGGGTAGAGGACGAAGACGAGGACGATGCTGACGGCGCCATAAAATACGAGGATCCAGTTCGTGACCACGATGAAAAGGCGCGACCCCAGCGATGGGCGCTGATCAGGCTCCGCGCCCGGTTCCAGAATGGGGTCGTCACTGAGATTGTGACGCACCTGATTCCAAATGGCAGGCACCACCAGCAGAATTCCGGCGGCGATGGCAACCGGCAGCGCGGGAACGGTGAACAACACCGTTTGGCCCTGCCACACGCTGAGCAGAACGGGACCGGCACCGCCAAACACAATTCCGGCGAAGATCATCCCCAGCACTAAGGGGCGTGAACGCGCGCGCAGCAGCACCGGAATGGCTCTCGGTATCAAGGACAATATCAAAGCCATCGCCACGAGGGACACGAGCAACCACACTCTGACAACTAGGCCGTCGTCGCCGCCCGCGAGGGGGAACGCAGTTTGGCCGAGAACGACCAGCCCGATCACCCCGATGCCGCTCATCAGCAAGACTTCATTGGTCTTGGCTTTCGCAACGGCCGGCAGGTCGAGCTCGGCCGCGTAGCGCTGGGCGCTGCCAAAAGACTCCTCGGCCGTCGTGCCGGAATCTTCGAGAAACTCCCCCGCACTGGCCACGGCATCGCCGATGAGGCTGCCGGAAACCTCGAGCAGGCGCAGTTCGATCGTGAAATCATCGAGCCAGGCCGCGTTTGCGCTCTCGCGCTCGGTTTCAGCCGAGCGGATGCCCGCCGGGCCGCTGATCGAGCCCGCACTGCCAGCAACGGCGCGCTCCTCGTTAGCTGTGCTGTAAACGACGTCACTCGCAGCGGCGCCGCCTGAACCAGCGGGGCCTCCCGCAGTTCTGCCCGAATCGCTGCTGTCGTGATCGTGGTGGTTGCTGGTCATCATGCAGCCGGCCCTTTCTGCAAATGGTCATGCACGGTGGTAGCGAAGAGCTTCCACTGACCGGATTGGTCAGAGAGCTCGTACTGCCCGGAGTCGGTGAGCGCGAAGTATTTGCGGCCCGGTCCCCCGGCGCCCGGTCGCCACTCGGCGGCGATCCAGCCCGCGGCTTCAAAGCGGGTCAGCAGCGGATAGAGAGTGCCGCCCTTGATAACGCCGAAGCCGGCGGATTCGAGCGCCGAGGCGATCGCGTAACCGTAGGTCGGGCCGGGCGCGAGCGTGCGAAGCACGCAGAGGCCGAGGGCGGCGCGCATCCACTCGGCTGGCCAGGATTTCGGTTGCATGACTACATAGTCTCACTAGTTAGCCAGACTGTCTACTCGAACCATGGCCTCGGCACCCCTGCCCGGCTCGGCTTTCGCGCGCCGAGCCCGGGCCACCAACCTTTGCGACCTCGACCCGGCTAGGGCATGCCATACTTGCGTTGTATCAACACGGGAGTCCGATTAATCGGGCTGAGAGGAAGCTGCAGAGGCTTCGACCGTCGAACCTGATCTGGATCATGCCAGCGCAGGGAGGCTGACTCGTCATTCCCGTGCCCCCACGAAAGAAATGGGCACGATCATTCCAACTCCAATTTTCACCGCCACCCCGGCAGAATTCGGCATTGGCGCGCGCCTCACCCTCGCCGTCATGCGCGACGACTATGCCGCCGTCATTCTCGGCGCTTTGAAGGCGGCCGACTCCACCGGGCTCACCACCCAGACCGGCGTCGTCAGCACCTACCTATCGGGCGCCGAACCCGATCTGCTGCGTTACGTCAGCCAGGTCGTGGCGGGCGCAAGCCGCAGCGGCGCCCACGTGACGGCAACGGTGCAATTCTCCCGAGGATGCCCCGGCGAGGTCACCTGCGCCCTGCCGCCCACCGGCGGACTGTTCGCCGAGGTCGTGGACCTCGCCCCCACCGGCGTGCACGCCGTCGCGGAATGGGCACTCTATCCACTGGAAGACGACGCCGGTTCCGCAGATCACATGCGCGACATCTACGCTGCGATCGACAGCGCCAAGAGCTCCGGGCTCGCTGTGCACAGCGAACACTTCGTCACCCGGCTCGAGGGCGACCTCGCCCTGGTGCTGCAGGTCATCGCCGCCGGCTGGATCGTGGCCGGCCGAACCGTGCAGCACGTGGCGACCCACGCGACGATTTCCATCAACAGCCCGAGCGTGAATTCCAATGCGTCCTGACCTAAGCCGGCCGGCATCCGCTCACAATAAGCGTTGGAGCCTGAAAGATCTCGTTCTTGTCGTCGTGCTCGGTGTCGTGTTCGGCTTTCTGTACTGGATTTTCGTGCAGGCCTGGACCGCCCTGTCGATCGCGATGGGTCCGGCCGGCGACCTCGCGCAGCACTTTCTGCTCGGCTCCTGGCTGCTCGTCGCCCCGATCGCGATCGCCATCGTACGACGCCCGTTCGCCGGCATCTTTGCGGAGGTGATCGCTTCGGTGATCGAGGTCGTCTTTCTCGGTTCCATGGTTGGGCCGCTGCTCTTCGTCGGCGCCGCCATTCAGGGCGCCGGCAGCGAGATTCCGTTCGCTCTCACCCGATACCGCAACTACAGCTGGCGAACCTACGCGCTCTCGGGGCTGCTCGGCGCCGGGCTGGTGTTCTTCTACTCGGCATTTCGCTCTGGCTGGTACGGCCAGGAGATCTTTTTGCTGCGCCTCGCCATCCAGCTGATCTCCGGCGTGATTATCGGCGGGCTGTTCGCCAAAATCATCGTCGATGCCCTCGACAAGACCGGCGTCGTCGACAACTTCGCGATCGGCCGCGACCGTCTCGCCCATGCCTGAGACCGATATCCTGACGCTGCAGGACGTATCGGTGCGATTCCCGCGTCGGCAGGATGCGGTACTGACCGACGTGTCGGTGCGCCTCGCACCGGGCGAGCAGCTCATCGTGGTCGGCGCCTCCGGCTCGGGTAAATCAACCCTGTTGCAGACCATCACCGGTGTCATTCCGCACTCGGTCGTGGCCTCCCTCGGCGGCAGTGTGCACTTGGGCCGGACGTTCACCGCCGATACCTCCGTCGTCGAGCTGTCCCGGCTCGTCGGCGTGGTCGCGCAAGACCCCTCGTCGTCGGTCTGCCTGCCCGATGTCGAACAGGAACTCGCGCTGCCGCTCGAAAACCGCTGTATCGACCCGGCGCTCATTTCAGCTCGCATCGATCGCGCGCTTGACGCTGTGCAGGCACGAATGCTGCGACACCGGTCCACCGCGCAGCTGTCCGGTGGGGAAGGCCAGCGCATTGCCCTCGCCGCCACCCTCATCGCCGAACCGGCCGTGCTCTTGCTGGACGAACCCACCTCGATGCTCGACGCGGCGGGCCTTGGCGCCGTGCGCCGCGCCATCCGTTCGGCCGTCGACACCTACCGGCCGGCCGTCGTGCTGGTCGAACACCGCATCGACGAGTTCGCAGGCACGGGGGGTATCGCTGGGCTGCCGCCGCGCGCCCTCGTGCTCGGCGAGGCCGGAACCGTCATTGCCGATGGCCCCACGGTCGACGTGCTCGCCCAGCACGGGCCGTCGCTTAATCGAAACGGATGCTGGCTGCCTCTCGAAACTGAATTGCTCGCCGTCACCGGTTGCTCCGGCGGGTTGGGGGAGCCCGCCGTGCGCGCCGGCATTCGGTCACTCGGCGAGCCGGTCAGAGCTTTGGGGAGACGCCAGAACTTCGGCCGGAACGTTCTGACCGCTACGGATTTGACCATTGATCGCGGAGGTGGAGCTCGCGTCCGCGCGCCGAGCGGGACGGCTACACCGGTTCTCGCCGGGGTGAGCCTCACCCTGCGGGGCGGCGAAATCGTGGCGGTGCTCGGCGGCAATGGCGCGGGCAAGACCTCTCTGTTACTCACGCTAGCGGGGCTGTCCCGGCCATCGGCCGGTACCGTCACCGGCGCCCGACCCGGCATGATTTTTCAGAATGCCGAGCACCAATTCGTGGAACACACCGTGCGCGCCGAGATCCGGCATGGGCTCACTCTGGACGATGACGAACTGCGTGCCATTTTGCAGCGGCACCGATTGACGCACCTCGCCGAGCAGAGCCCGTTTCGGCTGAGCGGCGGCGAGAAGCGGCGACTCAGCGTTGCCGCCATGCTCGCCCATGATCGGCCGGTGCTGCTCGCCGACGAACCCACCTTTGGACTCGACCGACGTGACACCATCGCAACCCTGGCAGCGCTCGGCCGGGCGGCCGACGCGGGGTGCAGCATCCTCTTTTCAAGTCATGATCTGCGCACCGTTGCGACCCTGGCCGACCGGGTGATCGTGCTGGCCGACCGCACGGTGATCGCCGACGGGCCGGTGTTCGAGGTGCTGCGCTTGAATGAGGTACTGAACCGGGCCGGGCTCGTGCTGCCGCCGCTGATTCGGCATTTGCTCGAAGAATTTAGCTCCGATGCGCAGATTCGGCGCGTGCTCGGGCAGCTCGATGCTGCCGTTACCACGGGCGAAGGCACTAAATGACCTCCGAACTCATCACCACGCGAACCGGCGCTGCCCCGACGAGGCCGCCCGGCAACCTGCTCTCACGGCGCAACCCGACCATCAAACTCGCGCTACTGTTCATTGTGTCCCTGGTGCTCATGTTCATTTTCGATCCGATCACACCACTGGTGCTGTACCTGCTCGCGCTGGGTGCGATCGCTGCAACCGCTCGCATTCCCGTAAAGGCATTCGTTTTGGCGCATATTCCATTTTTAGCATTCGCCCTCGGCCTTTTGATCGTCAATGCCCTCAGCCGTCCCGGAGACGTGCTCTGGCAGGCCGGCGCGTTGCGCGTGACCACCGAGGGGCTGCTCGTGGGTGCCGCTCTCGCCCTGCGCACCCTCGTCATCGGCGTGCTCTCGATCGGCTTTGTCCTCTCGACCGACGGCGTCGCCCTCATGACCAGCCTGCACCAGCACGCCCGGCTCGGCTCGCGCCTCACCTACGCCGTGCTCGCGGGCTACCGCATGCTCGAGGACCTACCGAGGGAGTGGCAGACTATCCGCCACGCGCACGCGGTGCGCGTTCCCCTCCGCGCCAATGGCAAGCCGCCTCGCAGCCTCCGTCAATACGGCCGGGCGGCCTTCGCCCTGCTGGTGCTGTCGATTCGTAAGGGCGAGCGGATGGCGCAATCCCTCGAGTCGCGCGGCCTCGGCCTGACCCCGCGCAGCACCTGGCGGCGTATCCCCCTCACCCGCACCGACTGGGCCATGGCCGCCGCGGTGCTGACCGTGCTCGGCGTGGTTGTCGGGCTGAGTGCGCTGCTGGGCGTTCTCCGCGGATATCAGGTCCTGGGTTAGCACCGACCCGTGACTTTGCCGTTCAAATCGGGGTCAAGCACACGGCTTGGCGGCTGCATCGGAGTGAAACTCCGGGCTCGGTGGAGGCTTCCCCGGCCACGGACGCCTAGCACTCGAGCGGCTCGCCAAAGAGCGCGGGCACGGTGAAGAGCGACTGCGCAGAGTCCGTCTACAGGCGCAGGACGATGGCTGGGCGAAGCCCCGCAAGACGGCAACCACGACCATCCAGGCGCCGAGGGCGCACCCTCACAAGGGAGGACAAAAAAGTCGGAATCAGCATCGCGCCGATGATCACGACCGCGAACATCGAAAGTGTGGGCAGGTCGACGCTGACCGGCTCACCCTGCACGAGAGGCAGAGCTGAAACCATGAACCCGAGGAGTCCGAGCAGTCCGAGACCCTCCCGCAGTCCCCACCATTCACGGTGCGTTGCGGAATGGTCGGCAGGTTGAGCTCGGCGGCGTAGCAGTTTGGGACTGCCGAAGCATTCCGCGGCACTGGTGCCGGCATCGGCGAGAAACTCCCGGGCGGTGGCGATCGCGTACCGTAGATCGAGCCGGGCGCGAGCGTGCAGAGCACGCCGAGGGCGGCGCGCATCCAATCGGGTAGCCAGGGATTGGGTTGCATGATTATATTGTCATGCTGGTTAGTCAGACTAACTACTCGGGTTGCCATTGCCGGCAAGCCAAGACTCCGCCAACCCGAGCGAAGCGCATGGCGGGGGTCGCTGCGCGTCATGCGTTCGTTTGCGGCGATGCCTTGAGCGTCGGTTGAGTCTTCAGGACCACGGGTTTGGCCAAACCATTACCAATGCCGGTCAAGAACGAAGCGCAGTTGCTCCCGCTGCTGATGCTCAACGGGTGGGTCAGTCGTCGCAGTCACCCGGTCGCAACGATCGACCGCGCCACCATCGCCGGAATGGTGATGGCCTGTGCGCATACCCGGCGATCGACCGAGAGTACGGCTGAGCTAAAGGGCAACAAACTTCGACGGGGGGTGCCCCTATGTTTTTGTCAAGCAGCGAGTTGGTGTTCAGTTTCGTAGAGGGTGCCGTCTCGCAGCATGGCGAATA